>JBAUGH010000757.1:0-13471 GCA_049679565.1 Acidobacteriaceae bacterium | reverse complement strand
GAGCGGGACCACCACGAACACCTCGGTGATTACGCCGACGCAGTGTCCGACGTCGATTTCGGCTTCGCAGTGCACCAACGCCATCAAGTATCTGCAGAGCCTGGCAGGCGTCTATCCACGGACCGGGAAACAGGACATTTTTTTCCCGCGGCTGGACTGGCAGATCAACGACAAGAACCGCGTCTTTGCGGATTTCAATTTCGCCAACTACACGCTGCCGGACGGCTATTCGGCCAGCCCGAGCTACACCAATCTTTCGGTGACCGCCAACGGCAACGCGTATTACCACGAGCGTTTCTTCGTCACCCAGCTGACTTCGACGCTGACCCCGCGGTCGGTGAACAACTTCCTCTTTCAGTGGGGTCGCGATCTGGAAGCGGCGGGAGCGAATGCGCCGGGGCCGAGCGTAACGGTGAGCGGGGTGCAGCAGTACGGGATGCCAAACGCGCTGCCGCGGCCGGCCGAGCCGGATGAGCACCGGCTGCAGTTCACCGACACCTTCTCGCACGAGCAGGGACGGCACGAGTGGAAGTTCGGGGGAGACGCCAACCTGGTGCACGAGGTGATGATCAACCTGTTCCAGGGCGGAGGCCTGTACTCGTATGCGCCGGGCAATCCGGCGGCGGCGTTCCAGAACTGGGTGCAGGATGTCTACGAAGTGCCCCCGACCAGCGGTTCGGCGGGGTACCACTACACCTCGTTCACGCAGGTCTACGATCCCATCACGCATGTGGGCAAGGACGACTTCTGGATGAAGGATCCGGATTGGTTTGTGGAGGACACGTGGAAGGCGCGGCCGAACCTGACGCTGAATCTGGGCGCGCGCTACGATCTGCAGATCACGCCCGACCCCACGCACCCCAATGCCAGCTCGACGCTGGCGACCTATTACACGCAGAAGCTGAAGACGGTGGCGGATCGGGTGGTGCCCCGGATCGGCGCAGCATGGACGCCGCGGAACGGGACCGTGGTGCGGGCGGCGTACGGCATCTTCGCAGCGCTGACCCAGGGAAGCACCTACTACGCGATGCGGGTGGAGAACGGCGTTTACCAGACGAACTACAACTTCAACTGCACGGCCAGCAACTGCGCCGGGGTGGCGGGGGCGCCGGAGTTCCCGAATGTGCTGTTCCAGCCGCCGGGCCCGCCGCTGGCTGCGCCCTTCAGCGGAGCGGTTGCGCCGGCGGTGACACCGGGCGGGTCGGCGCTGGTGACCAGCTTCCACGGTCTCGATCCCAACTTTGTGCCGCCGATCGCGCACGAAGGCCAGCTGACCGTGGAGCAGGAACTGCCGGGGAAATTCGTGATTTCGGTGGGCTATGTCGGCAGCCGCGGCCTGCATCTGCCGGTGTTCATCGATTCGAATCTGGCGCCCTCTACCAGCACCCGCACTTACAACCTTTACAGCGCATCCGGCTCGCAGACGGGGACCCTGACGATGCCGTTCTACACGCAGCGCATCACCACGGCGGACGCCTCGATCAACACCGGCTTCAGCTCGATCAATTCCTGGTACAACTCGGGCGTGGTCACGGTGCGGCGGCCGGTGGCGAGCGGGCTGGAGTTTCTGCTGAACTACACGTGGAGCAAGGCTACGGACTTCGGCCAGGTGGGCGGGCAGTACGGCACCTTTTACGGAGGCGATTATCCGGTCGACCCGTACAACATCAAGGCCGAGCATGGGCTGTCCGATCTGAACCAGAGCCAGAAGTTCGTGGGGTCGGTGGTCTATGCGCCTCCATTTGCCCACAATCTGAGCAATGCGCCGGCCCGCTACCTGCTGGATGGCTGGACGATCTCCGGCATCACCACCGACGCCAGCGGCTTTCCCATTACGCCCCAGCTGAGCACCTATGCTTCGGGCGGCCCGGATGGCGGGCTGACCGGCGGCACGATGAGCTCCAGTTCGGGAGCGGCCACCGGCGGACGCGCGCCGCAGGTGGGACGCAACTCGGTCCCGGGCCCGGACTTCAACAATCTGGACATGCGGGTTTCGCGGACCTTCTCGATTCATGAAAAGGTCAGGCTGCAGTTCCTGGCCGAGGCGTTCAACCTGCTGAACCACGCCAATATCCTGAGCGAGGCGACGACCGGCTACTTCTTCGTCTCGCCGAGCACCGCGACCAAAACCAACTCCGCGGGCGGGGTGACCTGCCCAACGGTAGCGGCTTCGGGCAGCTCGACGTTCAATGGCTGCATCGTGCCTGAGGTGGCTCCTTACACCAGCACGCCTCTGGGAACCTCCACCGGAACCAGCGGGGTTCTGTTTACGGAGCGGCAACTGCAGTTTTCGGGCAAGCTGTTCTTCTGATTTCCTGCGAGAACGGAACGACCCTGCCTGGGTGCGATGCCTGGGCAGGGGTTTTCTCTTTGTATCCCGAACAAGTACCCACTGCGCGGATTACCACAGCAGCCAGGAAACGGGTACGAAGCGTGGATTGCTAACCGCAAGGCATCCTTCGCATACTTCGCATGGAGCGTCGATCCCCAGCCGGCTTCGCAGCGCCGGCAGAGAAGAGGCTGCATGCGAATGGAGCGAGTGAGTTCAGATGCCCGGGTCCTCCGTGCCGATGCGGGCGCGATGCGGGAGGGTTTCCGCGACGCGGCCAGCCAGCATGTAAATCAAGCCGATGGAGTGACTTGGGAGCCAAAGGTTCCGGCGAGCCCAGGGGCGCCTGGGCGCTTCGCGAGCGAAGACGTGGCGGAGGAGTCGGTGCTGGAGACGCCGGGGATGGAGCCGCGGGGCCGCCGCCTCACGGTGGAGCCGGTTCCTCGCAACGCGCGGGGGTGGAGAGCGCGGAGGCGGTTGCAGAGCCGCCGGTTCTGCCGCTGATCCTGAGGGAGCGCCGCCGGACCTCGCCCTTTTTCGCACGGTGATATCGATCACATGCGCGGTTACGGGCGGACTGCATACAATAGGGTCATCATGAAGAGCGGCAACCAACAGACGGTCCGGATTGTGGCGGCGGTTCTGATCATCCTGGGCGCGATCTCCTATCTGGCGGTAACCGGGGTCGAAGCGAACAAGAGCTACTACGTCACCATCCAGGAACTGCAGGGGATGGGGCGGAAGGCCTATACGCGGAATCTGCGGGTTGCGGGCAGCGTGGAGCCAGGCAGCATCGCGCGCGACGGAGCGCACGCTTCGTTCGTGCTGGTGGAGAACAACCTGAAGCTGCATGTGGCCTATACCGGCGACGAGCCGCCTCCCGACACGTTCAAGGACAACAGCCAGGCGCTGGCCATCGGGACGTTCGGGCGGGACGGGGTCTTCCACGCCACGCAGTTGCAGGCCAAGTGCGCGTCGAAGTACGCCCCGGCGCAGCAGAAGACGGCGTCCGCAGCGGAGAACACGGCGATGGCGGCTCCGGCGGGACAATAAGACAGGGCATAGCGTAGAGCGCAGAGCGGACAGCGTAGTGAATACGCTGAACAGTGGCGGACGTGTGTTCACCTCGGGAGCGGGGCGGAGTAGACTGCAGCGGAACGAACTATGGCGGCCTTGATTGCGGAGTTCGATGGAGTCTCGAAGCTGTACGGCACCTTTGCCGCGCTGCGCAAGGTGTCGGTCGGGTTCGAGCGGGGCCGCTGCTATCTGGTGCTGGGGCCGAACGGGGCGGGGAAGTCCACGCTGCTGCGGACGCTGGCGGGACTGCTGCGGCCGAGTTACGGGAAGGTCCGGATCTTTGCTGCGGACGAACCCGGCGGGGGCGTGGATCCGATGGAGGCGCGCGAGCGGATCGGCTACATGAGCCACGCTACTATGCTTTACGACGAGTTCTCGGGCATGGAGAACCTGCGCTACTTCGCCAGCCTGTACCACGGGCGCGACTGTGTGGCTCCGCAGGATGCGCTGCGCAGCGTAGGGCTCGATCCGGCGCTGGAGCGGCCGGTGGGGCAGTATTCGCAGGGAATGAAGCAGCGCGCGTCGCTGGCGCGGGTCTTGATTTCGCGTCCGGAGCTGCTGCTGCTCGACGAGCCCTTTTCCAATATGGATATTGCCAGCGCCCACCAGATGCTGCGGCTGCTGGAGACGTTTCGGACAGAGCAGCGCACGATTCTGCTGACCACCCATCAGCGGGAACTGGCCGAGCCGCTGGCCGATTGTGTGCTGACGCTCGAGGCGGGAGCGGTGGCCAGTCTGGTGGACGGGCCCTATGCGACGAATGGCGCGGACGGTTTCGAGGAGGCGCTGGCGAGCAGCTCCGGGGCGAGGAGCACGGCGCGATGACTGTGCACAAGACCAACGCGGCGCGGTTGCTGGATTCGCTGGGCATTCGCTATGAGATTCGCGAGTACACGGTTGCGCCGGAGGAGTTTTCGGCGATCGTGGTGGCGGAGAAGATCGGGCTGCCTGCGGAGCAGGTGTTTAAGACGCTGCTGTGTATGACTTCGGAAAGGGAACACGTTTTTGCCGTGGTGCCGGGCGATGCGGAGCTGGATTTCAGGAAGCTGGCGCGGGCGGCGGGCGCGCGCAAGGCGGAGATGGTGTCGCTCAAGGACGTCCAGCCGCTGACCGGCTATGTGCGGGGCGGCGTGACCGTGTTTGGGGCGAAGAAGGATTTTCCCGTCTACGTGGATGAAACCCTGGAGCTGTTCGAGGTGGTCTCCGTCTCGGCGGGAACGCGTGGGGTGCAGGTGGTGCTGAGCCCGGCGGATTATCTGCGGGCGGCGCGGGCCACGGTGGCGGATCTGACGAAGGATGCCCGGCCGCAGGAGCAGACGGCATGAGAGTCCTGCGGACGGCAGCCCCTTCGGGTGGCAGGGGGGAGACAGCATGAAGACAGGCTATTTCCTCGTGCATTTGAAGAAGGATCTGCAGCTGGAGTGGCGGTCGAAGGACGCCATCAACTCGATGCTGTTCTTCGCGCTGCTGGTGGTGGTTCTGTTCAGCCTGGCGTTCGATCCCACGCGGGCGGTGAGCCGGCAGATTGCCGGCGGGATTCTGTGCGTGGCCACGATGTTTGCGGCGGTGAGCGCGCTGAACCAGGCCTGGGCGCGGGAGCTGCGGAATCAGGTGCTGGATGCGCTGAGGATGACGCCGGCGCCGGGCGCTTCCTTATTTCTGGGCAAGACGATCGCTAACTTTCTCTTCGTAACGATTGTGGAGCTGGTGCTGGCGCCGGTCTTCGTCATGTTCTACAACCTGCAGGCACTGGGCAACGGGTGGCTGCTGCTGCTGGTTCTGCCACTGGGGACCTGGGCGCTGATCGTGAACGGGGTGTTCTTTGCGGCGCTGTCGATCCGCACCCGCAGCCGGGAATTGCTGTTGCCGCTGATCCTGTTTCCGATCTTTATTCCGGCACTGCTGGCCATGGTCATGTCGGCGTCGGCGATTCTTACCGGCGAGGGTAACGCGGTCATGTGGATCAAGATGCTCGGCGCCTACGACGTGATCTTCACCACCGTATGCCTGATGCTCTTCGAGGTGATCCTGCATGCCGAATGAGGAAGGCGGAAGCCTTCGGCGTTCGCGAGCGGAGAGGCGTGGTGTGCCAATCCGGCCAGTGCTTACCAGTGGCTGGAGTGGTGGTAGTAATGCAGCATGTGGGCGGCGGAGAAGGCCACGATCCAGAGACCGACGACCAGCGAGCCGACGGTCAGGACCCACTTGCGTACCGGGCGGTCATGAGCCGCGAGGGCGGTGGACTTGCGAACACCGAAAATCTGGCCGCCGATGCCGATGGCCATCAGGAGAACGCCGAGGATGAGAGTAACCCAGACCATGGTCCATCCTTTGTACCCTAATGAAGGTGGATGAGGGAAGAGGCAGGGCGGGGTTTCCGGGAGTAAGGTTTTGGTACGGACGTCATTCCAGGCAAGGTGCAGGGCATTGCCCGGTTCGGAGGGAAGGAAATGAGAAAGATACATCGAGGAATTCCGGTTTTGGCGCTGATGCTGGTGGCGGGGTCAGCGTCCTGGGCTATCGCACAGAATCAAGGAGCGGCCGCTCCCGGTGCGCCCCTGGAAAAGCCGGCTCCGGACCCGCAAACCATCACGGTTCAGGTGGTGAACCGCATTCCGCAGGTGGACCGGAGCAATCTGAAGAGCTACTGGACGGACGTCGAGGGCCGCACAAAGGATCGCTGGATGCAGGCGAAAGCAGCGGCTTCGGCTTCGGGCGAGGTGAAGCTGGTGGGCTGGATGCATACCGACGGCCGGGTAACGGGTCTGGCGATGGAGCAATCGTCGGGGAATGCGGCTCTGGATCGGGCGGCGCGGGCGGCGGTTACCGGGTCGGTTCCATACGACGCGTTTCCGTACGGCATCAGCGTGAACCAGGTGCGGGTGCGGTTCACGTTTACCTCGAACGAGGGCGACAGCGGCCCAGCGACCAACCCGGCGGGCAACGGCAAGAGCCCGGGGCTGTCGGGAGTGAAAGCGAAACCCCACCCAAGCGGCTTTTGAAGACGGGGATCGGGCCGAATTTTCGGCAGAGGCGGAACGTATGAAGTTGTGGCGATGGTTGTGGCTGGCGGTCACGCTGGGCGTGCTGGCGGAGGGATTTCGGGTGGCGTTATTTGTTGTGCCGCCCGATGCGCAGCAGGGCGACGTTTTCAGGATTTTCTTCTATCACATTTCCTCCTGGGCAGGGATGGGACTGTTCTTTGCGACCAACCTCATCTGCTCGCTGATCTATCTCGCGGTCCGCAACAGCAACCGCGAGCTGGCGATGAAGACGGACTCGCTGGCGGTGGCCTCGGCGGAGATGGGGGTGGTGTTCTGCTTCATCGGGCTGGTGACGGGGTCGCTGTGGGGCCGCGCGGTGTGGGGCATCTGGTGGACGTGGGACGCGCGGCTGACGTCGACCCTGGTGTTGTGGCTGATCTACGTGGCCTATCTGCTGCTGCGGCGTTTTGCCGCCGGGCCGCAGATGCGGACGCTGGCAGCTGTGATGGCCATCTTCGGCTATCTCGACGTGCCGCTGGTCTATATGTCCACGCGCTGGTGGCGGACGCAGCATCCGGGGCCGGTGTTCGGCGGAGCGCCGGGATCGAGCGTCGATCCCAGCATGATGCCGGCCGTTTGGTGGAACCTGGCGGGCTGGATGATGTGGGGCATCTTTGTGGCCAGCCTGCGGTATGGGTCGGAATATCGCGCCCAGCGGGCCGAGCAGGAGGAGGCGCTGCGGGCTTTGGACGCGGTGCCGGGACAACCCCAGATGGCGGGAGGGAGATAGGGACATGAGTTTTGGACAGATGGATATTGGACATCGGCATCTGGTTCTGGCGTACGCGGCGACCATCCTGATTCACCTTGTTTACCTCGGCTACGTGACCTTCAAGGCGCGGGTGACGAAGAAGCTGGGCTAGTAAAAAGCGGGTCCCTCCACTGCGGTCGGGATGACAAGCCAGGAGCGGGTCCCCCCGCTCCGCTTCGCTCCGGCCGGGATGACACGCTAAAGTAGAAACATGGTCGGATTGCACAAACTTGCCCTTTTAGGAATGTGTTCGCTGATTGCCGTCGCCGCCCCAGCCCAGCAGCAGGATGTGCTGCACCCGAAAGACACCTCGGCGCTGCATCCGCCGCCGGGCGCTAAGATCGCCATTGTGGAGTTTGCGGACCTCGAATGCCCCAGTTGCGGGATGGAGAATCCCGTCATCATGCAGGCGGTGGAGAAATATCACGTCGCCTGGGTGCGCCACGATTTTCCCCTGCCGCAGCATAACTGGAGCTTCCAGGCCGCGGTGAACGCCCGCTGGTTCGACACCAAATCGAAGAAGCTGGGCGACGATTACCGCAACGCGGTCTTCGCCAGCCAGGCAAGCATCGAAACGAAAGCCGATTTGGCCAATTTCACGCAGAAATTTGCGCGGGATCATGGCGTCGCGCTGCCCTTTGTAATGGATCCGCAGGGCAAGCTGACCGCCGAAGTGAACCAGGATCGCGCGCTCGGCGATCGTATGGGGATCCATGAAACGCCGACAGCGTGGGTGGTCACCGAGCACGGGTACAAGCAGGTCACCAACTTCAACAATCTGTACTCCATGCTGGACGAGGCCGAGGCGCAGACGCATTAGAACCGCCTCAACCCCGGGTCATCGGACTCCACGCATCAGAGGAAACGGCATGAGTGAAAACAACCCGGGTGCGGCCCGGCCGCCGGTTGCGGCGCGCAGGCACACGGAACGGACCGTCCACGGGCACACGCTGGTGGACGACTACGCATGGCTGCGGGAGAAGGACAGTCCCGAGGTTATCGCGTACCTCGAGGCGGAAAACGCGTGGTGCGCCGGCGTGATGGCGGGCAGCGAGGATCTGCAAAAGCAGCTCTACGACGAGATGCTGAGCCACATCCAGGAAACGGATGTGTCGGTTCCGTTTCGCGATCGCCGGTTCTGGTACTACTCGCGCACCGAGCAGGGCAGCCAGTACGAGATTTTCTGCCGCAGATCCGGCACGGCCGAGGGCCCCGAGGGCGAAGAAGAGATCCTGCTGGATGTGAACGAGCTGGCCGAGCACGAGTCGTTCATGGCGCTGGGCACCATGGTAGTTTCCGACGACGACCAGCTGCTGGCCTACACCTGCGACAACCGGGGATTCCGCCAATACAAGCTGTATGTGAAGGATCTGCGCAGCGGCGACGTGCAGAAAGAGCATGTGGATCGCGTGGGGTCGGTGGTGTGGGCGGCGGACAACCGGACCCTGTTCTACACGGTCGAGGACGAGGAACAGAAACGGCAGTTTCAGTTGTATCGCCACGTGGTCGGAGCGCCGTACGCGGACGATGAGCTGGTGTACGAGGAGAAGGATGAGCGCTTCAACATCGGCGCGGGGCGCACGCGCGACGATCGCTACATCATTCTGGAATGTGCAAGCCACACCACCACCGAAGAGCAGATTCTGCGCGCGGATCAGCCTCGCGGGACATGGCGGCTGCTGGAGCCGCGGCGCGAGGGCATCGAGTACTACGCGGATCATCGCGAGGGCCAGCTCTACATTCGGGTGAACGATACGGGACGCAATTTCCGGCTGGTGACCACGCCGCTCGCAACCCCAGGGCGTGAGCACTGGACGGAAAGGATCGCGCACCGGCCGGAGGCGATGCTTGAAGAAGTAGACCTGTTTGCCGACCACGCTGTGATGTGGGAGCGCATCGCGGGATTGCAGAGGGTCAGAGTTCTCAATTTTCGCGGGCCGGGGCCGGAATTCGATGCAGGCCGGGAGATTGCCTTTCCCGAACCGGTGTACAGCATTCATCCGCATGCCAACCGCGTGTACGACACGAAGAAGTACCGCTACGCGTACCAGTCGCTGGTGACGCCCGCTTCGGTTTTCGAGTACGACGTCGCGACCGGCGAATCGAAGCTGCTGAAACAGGTGGAGGTGCCGGGCGGCTTCGATCGCACACAATATGCCTCGAAGAGAATCTTCGCGAAGGCCGCCGATGGGGTGGAGGTTCCCGTCTCGCTGGTGTGGCGGAAGGATCAACGAGAAGCCGGCAAAAATCCGCTGTGGATTTATGGGTACGGCGCTTACGGCTACTCGCTGCCGACGGGGTTCAACAGCAACCGGCTGAGTCTGCTGGATCGCGGTTTTGTGCTGGCCTATGCGCACGTGCGCGGCGGCGGCGATATGGGCAAGCCGTGGCACGACGCCGGCCGCCTGATGGAGAAGAAAAACACCTTCACGGATTTCATCGCCGTGACCGAGCATCTGGTCGCCCAGGGATATGGCGCCGCCGATCGCGTTGCGGCCGAGGGAGGCAGCGCCGGTGGATTGCTGATGGGGGCGATTGCCAATCTGCGGCCGGATCTCTACCGCGCCATCGTGTCGCATGTGCCATTCGTCGATGTGATGAACACCATGCTCGATCCCACGCTGCCGCTGACCGTGCCCGAGTACGAGGAGTGGGGCGACCCGAACAACAAAGCGGCCTTCGAGTACATGCTGGGCTATTCGCCGTATGACAACCTCGAAGCGAAAGACTATCCCGCCATGCTGGTGAAGACCTCTCTTCACGACAGCCAGGTAATGTACTGGGAGCCGGCAAAGTATGTTGCGAAGATGAGAACGCTGCGCACCGACGCGCGGCACCTGATCCTGCACACCAACCTGACCGCGGGCCACGGTGGCGCTTCCGGACGGTATGACTACCTGAAGGAAATCGCGCTGGACTATGCGTTTCTGCTGCGCGAGTTGGCGAACGGCCAGCGAACGACCAGCTAAAGACCAGCGAACGGCCAGCTAAGGTCCAGCTTAAAGCCAGCTAACGGCCAGCTGGAAGCCAACTAAGGGCGGCTAGAAGCCAGATAACGTCCGGCCAGGAAGCAGTCCGCTGGAAAACGATGGTCTATGGGACGGCGAGCGAACTCACAGCCGGCGCGTTGCGTTCGCGGCGCAGCAGGTGGGCCAGCACCCCATAGCTGAAGAGCGCGAGAGCTCCGTCGGTAAGGAGGCTGGCGAGGGCAGCCCCGCGCCAGGACCAGCGAGGGATGAGAAGCCAGTTCAGGCAAAGATTCAGGACGGCGGCGGCGAACTGGGTGGCGGTGCGATTCCACTGGGAGGCGGAGGCGGTGATGGCCGACCCCCAGGCGTAGTGCAGCGCGCGCAGCACGGGCAGCAGGCACAGCCAGCGGAGCACCGCGACCGAGCCCTGGAACGAGGGACCGAAGAGCAGGGGGACCAGCGGAGCACTCACCGCCAGCAGCGCTGCGGCCGCCAGCGAATACGGCAGCGTGCGCCGCAACATCGTGCGGGAGAATGCGCGGGCGGCCTCAATGCCATGCAGTCCTTCGCGAAAGAAATGGGGCGCGGCGGCGGCGTGGATCGCGAGGATAGGAGCGCTGGCCGCATCGATCATTCGGTAGGCAGCGGAGTAAATTCCGGCAGCGTAGGTTTGGCCGAGGCTGATCAGGAAGGTCTTGTCCATGTCGTTATAGACCGAGATTGACGAACTGGACAGGGAGAAGCTGAGGCCCTGGCTGAGGTCGGCGCGCCGGATGCGCGACCATCGCGGCCAGCCGAGATGGAGAGTCACCAGGATGAGAGCCAGCAGCGCAACGGCGAGGGTAGCCATCCAGTAGATCCTGGCCCATAAGAGCGCGGTGGGATGGAGCCCGTGGGCGCGGGCGTAGAGCCAGACTGCGCCGGCGGTGAGGGCGCGGGCGGCGGTAGTGAGGGCGGTGAGCCGGGCGGTCCAGGCCAGGCGGCCGGCTCCCTGGAAGGCGCGCGCGGCGAGCTGAATGAACTTGCCGAAGAGCCCGTCGGCGAGAGCGATCCACGGGACCAGAGGGCGAAGCTCGGGGCGCAGGGCAAAGTGGGCGAAGAGCATCGCTACCGCCAGCAGCGCGAGGAAGCCGGCGGTGGAGAGCGCGAGCGCGTGGGCCCAGGTGCGGGCGAAGGAGGTGCGATCGCGGGCGATATCGCGAACCAGGATCATTTCCATGCCGAGGGACGAGACCTGGCTGAGCGCGCCGGTCAGCGCGGCGACGCCCACAAAGGCTCCGTATTCGCGGCTGCCCAGCGCCCGCCCGATGAGAATGAAGTAGACGGCCTGAGCAGCCATCGCCGCGAACTGCCCGCCGATCATCCACAGCGAGCCGTGGCGGAGCGATTCCTCAGGTTTCATTGCATGGCGTCGAGAGCTTCCGCGTAGAGGTCTTCGAGGCGCGCGGTCTGGTCGGCGAGGCTGAAGTGGGCTTCGGCGCGTTTGCGCCCGGCTGCGGCCAGCTGCGCGGACAGCTCTGCGTTCCCCAGAAGCGCGCAGATGGCCTGGGCGAGGCCGTCCTCGTCACCCGAAGCGGCGAGCAGAGCGGTTTCGTTCTCCACGATCGCCTCGGCTACGCCGGGCCCGCGGAAGGCCGCGATGGGCAGCCCGATCGCCTGGGCTTCGCACAGGGTGATCGGCAGGCCCTCGGTGTCGCCACTGCCGGCGACAATGCTGGGAAAGGCCAGCACGCTGGCGCGGTACATGAGATCGCGCACCACACTGGCCGGCTGGCTTCCGAGAAAGGTACAGCTGCGCAGCGTGGAGCGGGCCTGCTCGCGCAGAGGATCGAGCAGGGGTCCGTCGCCCACGATGAGAAGTTTTGCGGTTGGATGGCGCGCTTCGACCTGAGCCATGGCGCGGAGCAGGTGGGTGCAACCCTTCTTTTCCACCAGGCGGCCGACGAAAAGAACAATGGGATCGAGCGACCGGGAGTAGAGAGGATCGGGCACGAAGAAGCCGAGATCGACGCCGATGGGGAGGGTGCGCAGTTTTTCATCGGGCACGCCCTGAGCCAGCGCCTGACGGCGAATGTGTTCAGAGACACAAACGAAGAAGCGGGTGCGGGCGCGCAACTCAGCCCTGCGGCGCAGAAAGACGCGGCCGGCCCGGGTGCTGCGGAGCGCGTCATCATTCATCGTGGCGTCATAACCGTGCAGGGTGACGATGAGCGGAATCCGCAGTTCCTTTTGCAGCGGCAGGGCCACGGCGGCGTCGACCGCGAAGTGCGCGTGGAGAAGGACGGCGCGGCGGCGTTCGAGGGCGCGGACCAGGTGCGGCGCGAGGCCGGTGAGCAGAAAGAGCCGGCGGCGCAGTTTGTCGGAAAGCCGCTGGTGGCGGGTGAGAACCACGGTTTCTTCGGCGTCCAGCTTCAGCCCGGTGGGGATTCGCTGCAGGCCGGCGAAGCACGGCGCGAAGCGGCGGAGGGCATGGGCCTGGGCGGCAATGAAGGTCTCCGATGCGGGGAGCAGATCGGAGCGGTAGATGAGGACGGTCGGTTTCACACCAGTTCCTGCGGGAGCGGAGAAGCGGCGGGCTTCCTCGACCCAGAGTTGAGAATGGCATGCGTTGCTTCGGGCGCGGTGTGATGGCAGTCACAAGCAATTCGCGCGGCGGTGGCGGCAGACCCCACATACAGGGTCCAGAAGAGGCCGTTGTGGATGAGCAGGGTGTTCTCGTCGAGGTCGTAGAGCACGATCAGGACGAGGACGGCGGCAGGCCAGGCGAGGCGCTGGATTTCGCCGCGACGCCAGGCGAATCCGAGCTGACGCCAGGCGCTGAGCCAACTCAGGGAGAACAGAACGAGGCCCGCGACGCCGAGTTCGAGCGCGATCTCGAGAAAGCCGTTGTGCGCGTGGACGACGACAAAGTGAACCGCCGCGGACACCTGAAGCGACGGTCCCTGCATGCCCCGCCAGAAGGCGTCGTATCCATAACCAAACCAGGGGCGCAGGGCGACGCAATGCAGGACCTGATGCCAGATGGCCGTTCGTCCGGAGAGCGTGGCGTCGCGGCCGAGAAGCGGGGCCAGGCGCGGATACATCGCAATGCCCGCGCCAGCCAAAGCAAGGGCACAGGGAGGCGCGGCCAGGGCGAGGACGGTGCGCAGACGCGGACCGGAACGCCGGGCGATGGCAAGAAAGATCCAGAACAGGAGGATCGCGGCCTCGACAATCCACGCGCCGCGCGAGCCGCTGCGCGCCAGAAGGAAGAAGTAAAGTCCGAGGCAGGCGATGCGGAAGGGGGTGATGCGTCCTGCGA
>JBAUGH010000756.1:0-7993 GCA_049679565.1 Acidobacteriaceae bacterium | reverse complement strand
ACCGGCGGCGCATCCTGTCCGGTAATCTCCCGGAACGCTTTTTGGAATTTGGCGATCGCGTCCGGAGTTTCCGGCACAGTCTTCGCGATGAATGCAGCCACTCCCGTCAGCATGATCATTCGCATCTTTCCCTGGACCCCCGCCATCGCGGATGGGAATTCAGACAGAGGGCAATGGAAACCCGGCGAGGGTCCGGCGAAGCTTGCACCGGGCCGGCAGCTGCTCAGGCGGTGGTTTCGGTGAGGAGGCGTTTCCAGGTTTTTTGGTTGCGGCGGTAGCTTTTCTTCAGGTCGTCCAGGATGCGCTCGAAGTCGGCGTGTTCGCGGAGGCGGTTCCAGGCTGGATTCCTGGAGAACCAGGGATAGTTCTCGTTGCCTAAGTAGATCGCCCGGCGGAGCCAGTGGAGGGCTTCGCTCTCGTCTCCATCGACGGCGAAGTACGTGGCGAGGCGGTAGGCCATCTCCGAGTCAGCTTCGGCGGCGGCGATCGAGTCTTCGCTGATGAGCGAGGCTCCCTTGTCGCGTTCTCCGATCTGGACATAACACATCGCGAGGGTGGGGACGGCGAGGCGCATGGAAGTGTCGTCGCGGATGACGGCTTCGAGCATGGCGATGGCCTGGGCGAGGTCTCCCTGGCGCATGCGCTGGTAGGCGAGCGAGGTGCGGAGGAGCGGGTAACGAGGCTCGAGGGTGAGGCCTTTCTGCAGCTCTTCTTCGGCCAGCTCGAGCTGGTTCTGATACTGGTAGACGCGGGCGCGGTGGTTGTAGATGACGGCGGCGTTCGATGGATTGAGGATGAGGGAGCGGTGGAACTGGGCGAGGGCTTCCTCGTACATGCCGTCGAGGCGGAGGGTGATGCCGGCGACGAGGTGGACGTTCCAGTCGTTGTCGGCGGTCTGGAGGAGGTGCTCGATGCCGTGGCGGGCGGATTCTTTTTCGCCGCGAGAGAGGAGCATATAGACGCGGTAGAGGTTGGCTTCGACGGAGCCGGGGTCGAGCTCGAGGGCGCGGTCGAGGGCTTTGCGGGCGGCAATGACGTGCATGTGGCCGCCGAATCCATAGCGGCTGTATTGAAGCTGGGCGATGCCGAGGCCGCTCCACGCAGCGGCAAAGGTGGGGTCGCGCTCGGTGACGGCTTCAAAGAGCTGGCGGGCGCGGTCGAGGTCGGGACGGGCGCCGGTGCGCTGCATGAATCCGGAGAGCAGGGCGCGGGCCTGGAGGTATTCCTCAGAGAGCTCTTCGCCGAGCCGGGCGGTGCGGGGAGCGACACGCTCGGCGGTGGGCTGGAGCTGGCCTACTCCCTGAAGGGAGGCAAAGACTTCGTTGCAGATTTCGGTCTGGACCGCGATCAGGTCGAACGACGGAACGCTGATGGATCCGCCGCCGCGGACGGACTGGCTGTCGACTTCGAGGAGCTGCCAGTTGAGATCGAAGCCCTGGGCGGAGCGGACGAAGTTGCCGGTGAGGACCCAGGAGACGAGAAGCTTGTGGCCGATCTCGAGCGGGTCCATCTGAGCGATGGGCATGTAGAGGAGGGCGCTGGAGGGGCGGACGACAAGCGAGGACATGCGGGCAATGCGGGCGGCGATGGCGTCGGCGAGGGCGAATCCGTAGAGAGGGGCGACATCGGGGGCGCCGAGGTTCTGGAAAGGGAGGACGAGGATGGTGTTCTGGGCGGCCTTCTCTTCGGAGGACTCGCGGAAGCGCTCGGCCAGCATGGAGAGGAGGCCGGTGGCGCGCTTTTCCTGCTCGGCGGCGGTGGAAGGGGGAAGGACGGCGGCGGCTTCGCCGGGGATGACGCCGGTCTCGAACTGGAGGGCCTTCATGATGGTCTTGAGGGCTTCGCGGACTTCGGCGGCGGAGGCGTAGCGGTCGGCGGGAGTTTTTTTGAGGCAGCAGAGGATGACGGAGTTGAGCTCGTCGGGGATGTGCTCGACGGGGGGCGGGTCGAAGTACTGGATGGAGCGGATGGCCTGGAACTCGTCGCCATCGGGGCGGGCGAAGGGATGGCGGCCGCTGGCCAGCTCATAGAGGATGACGCCGAGGGCCCAGAGGTCGGACTGGACGGAGCTTTGTCCGGTGACGAACTGCTCGGGGGCCATGTAGGCGATGGTGCCGCCGCGGGCGGTGTAGGTGGCGATGGGGGCGCCGGGCTTACGGCGGGAGGCTTTGGCGGGATCGAAGTCGACTTCTTCGGGCGGGAGGCGGCGAGCGAGGCCGAAGTCGAGGATTTTGGCGAGGCCGCCGTCGGTGAGCATGACGTTGGCGGGCTTGAGGTCGCGGTGGAAGATGCCGAGGGAGTGAGCGGCGGAGAGACCGTCGGCGATCTGAATGCCGACGGAGAGGACGAGCTGGAGACTGGCGGGACCTTTGGCAATGAGCTTGTCGAGGGACTGGCCGGGGACGTACTGCATGACGATGAAGGCTTCTTCGCCTTCCTCGCCGACTTCGTAGATGGCGCAGACGTTGGGGTGCTCGATGGCAGAGGCCATGCGAGCTTCGCGGAGCATGGTGGAGCGGATCTGCTCGGCGGAGACGGCGCCGCGGCGGAGTATTTTGAGGACGACAGGGCGCTGGAGCTGGGTGTCGTTGGCGAGGTAGACGACGCCGCTGCCGCCGGCACCGAGCTTGCGGTCCAGCTCATAGTGGGAGATGGTGCGTTTCATGGGCTCAGATTTAGTTTAGCGGATTGGGTGAGAAGTAAAATGTGCTATTCTTACTTCTTGAATGGAGAGTAAAGATGCCGAGCAGCAGGATCAGCAGCAAGGGGCAAGTGACGATTCCGCTGGAGGTTAGAGAGGAACTGGGGTTGCGCACAGGTGACCGGGTGGAATTCGTGAGAGCGGAGGGCAGGATTGTCCTGCAGCCCCAGCGCACGGGGACGAACACCTTCCGGCAATACATCGGGGCGTTTCCGGCTTGGGGCACGCGGGAGGAGATCAACGCCTGGGTTCGGGAGTTGCGGGAAGACGACCGGTCGCCGGAATGAGAACTGCCATTGATACGAATATTCTGTCGGCCTTGTGGGGCAAAGAGGCCAGTGCGGAGCGGATTGCTGAATTCCTGTATGAAGCGGGGGGGCAGGGGGCGCTGGTGCTCAGCCCGATCGTGTATGTGGAAGCTCGGGCCCATCCGAACGTCTCGGAAGAGGCGATGCACAGGTTCCTGGAGACGAATCGGGTGGTGGTGGACTGGAGTCCGGGTCAGCCGGTCTGGATGCTTGCGGCGGAGCGGTTCGAGCAGCAGGTCACCCGCAGGCGGCGGCAGCTGGCGAGCGGACAGCGGCGATTTCCGGCCGACTTCCTGGTGGGCGCGCACGCGCTGCTGCAGGCGGATCGTCTGGTCACGCTCGACCAGCGCGTCTATCGTGCCGATTTTCCGGAGCTGATTCTTGTCGAGCTCTGAGGGGCAGCGGGTTAATCGCCGGCGACGACTTTGCGGAGGCGGATGCCCTGCTTCTCGAGTTCTTCGACGAAGTCCTCGACGCGGGAGAGGAAATCCTGGCCGGAGCGGACGAGGCGGGGCATGGCTTCCCAGGCGTCGCGGACCATTTCGGGATTTTCGAGGAGGGCGACGGCAGCGCCGGCAGCAGCGACGGCGAGAGCGGATTTGCGGCGGCCGGCAATGAGGAGGACGGCGCCGGCGATAAGGGAGCCGGCGGCGACGGTGCGGGTCCAGGGAGTGTTGGCGAAGCCGGATTGGATGGGCTCAATGACTTTCATGATTTGCCTGTCGCTGTCCATATTCGGTGAGATGCGGCTCGGGATGGTGTGGCGGAACCGCTGTCCTTTCTCATACTACTGCTCGGCTGCGTTTCCGGGGGCAGAACGCAGCAATCGTGATGTGACTGGGGGAACAGGAGCTAGTCCAGATCGAATTCGCGAAGGGGCTTGCCGGTGTCGGGGGTTTCTTTGGCTTTTTTGAGGGCCTCTTCGAAGCGTTTGTTGAAGACGTCTTCGCGGTTTTTCTGAGCTTCGAGGGACTGGCGGAAGATGCTCTCCTTGCGTTCTTCGGCTTCGCGGAGGGCGCGGGTGGCCTGATCGAAGTCCTCGAAAGTGCGTTTGCGCGGAGCGGGAGTGTGGGCGATGACGGCGCGGGTATCGGCGTCGATTTTGAGCATGGCCCCACAGTCGGGGCAGGTAATTTCGAAGCTGGAGTGAGGTTGTTGTTTGGCCATACTGCTGTACCAGAAGGTGAGTGTATCGCGGCGGAGGGTGGCGGGAACAGGGGCGAGCGAGGGCGGAGAGCGCGAGCCGGCCAACTGGCAGCGTGAAACCAGAGGTACTGCCAGCCGAAGGCCAGCGAACTGCCACCTCACTGCCAGCCAACTTCCAGCGCACTGCGGGCCAACTGCCAGTTCACTGCCAGCCGAAGCGGGCGTTGATCCTGCGCCTGCGTTTGGCTGACGTCTCGGCCAAACCTGCTCAGGATGACTGCGGGCGACGGAAGGCTCCATCGCTGGACAACCGGCTAGTTGGGGACGTACCAGCTGTGCCAGTCGGTGAGGAGGATCTCGGGGCGGTTCCGGTAAAGGATGATCCTGCCGCTGGCGCAGACCTTGCCGGATTTGGGGAAGGTGCCGACGGTTTCCTTATCCTGACCCCAGATAACGATATCGAAGATCTGATGAGGCCAGGCCTGGTCGAGGTCGACAAAGGTGGGAGCGCCGTGACTGCCGGCGGCGGTATGCATATTGACGATGTCGCCGCAGACGGTGCGCAGCTCGCCGACATGCTGGGCGGCCTCGGTGGAGGTGAGTATGGGAGACGACGCCGGCGGAGGCGCGGTTGGAGCGGGCGCTGTCTGGGCCTGACTGAAGGCGGCGGGGGCCGCGACAGCAAGGAGCAGCGTGCAGACCAGGAGACGCATAGGGTCTTCTCTCCTCGTGGGGAATCTTCCAGGAGCGCGGGCCGACTACGAGCGGATCGATTCGACTGTGAACGAATGGGAGGGGAGTCGTATCGCCTGGGTGTTGGGAGTATCTTGCCCCGGAAAGGGGTGGAAGGGCAAGAGCAGGGTACAGGTTACAGGTTGCCGTCGGCGGCGACGGCGGTTGAAGCTGGGGCGTGTTCGTCGCCGTGGAAGAGGGCCCAGGGATTGCCTTTCATGTCTTCGAGCAGGGGTTTCTGCCAGTCCCACTTCGGATGGCCGGCGAGGAAGGAGGCGGCAAGGAAGTCCTGGCCGCAGGGGCGTCCGCTGCGGGCGTCGAAGGAGAGGGCGCGGATCATGGCGCTGTCGGCGGCTTTGGCGTTGACGGCGCCGCTGGGGTCGTACGGCGCCGAATCCCACTGGGGCACGCCGCGCGAGGACGCGTCGATGTGTCCGCAGAGAGTGCGCTCGTCGGGGTCTTCCCTGTTTTCGTACGCGTCGAAGTGGTCGGCGAGAAACTGGCGGGCGAGGTCGACATCGATCCTGCCCTTGTATTGGGCCATTAATTCATCCCAGCGCTTGTGGCGGGCGTTCATGGAGCTGGTGGGATCGTTGGGATTGAAGTCGGTTTCTTCTTTGATGAGGGTGGGATCGCTGGGGAAGTTGGAGCCTACGAAGTAGCCGTTCTTCGTGCGCCAGAGGCGGTGGACTTTGAGGCCGAGCTCGAGGCGGGCGACTTCATTGGCGTGGTTGTCGGCGATGAGCCAGTCGTTGGCGTAGCCGCCGTTGTTGCCGGCAAGCATGATGCGGACGAAGTCATCGATCGAAGACGAGTACTGCATGGCTTTGCGGGCGCGGACGAATTCGGGGACGCCGTTGGGGTCGAAGCCGCGGAAGCCGGTGATGGTGGTTTCGGTGATGGCGATGCCGGCAGAGTTCATGCCGTAGTCATCGCCGCTGTCGATTTTGCCGGGGAAGCCATCCATGAGGATGTGGTAGCCGTGGTCGGGGACGATGTCGAAGACGATGCGCCACTCTTCGCCGGCCATGAAGGGATACCACATGCTGTGGGCGATGACGGGGTGGTGGTCGCGGGTCCAGTCGCCGGTAGCGACAAAGGCGCTGCAGTTGCCGGGGGCTTTGGGGTCGGACGCGTTATGGAGGTGTTTCTGCGCATCGAGCCAGGGGACGTAGTACTCGGGGGTTTCGAGGAAGGCGTTGAGGGCGACGATGTCCCAGAGGTCGATGCCGGTGACGCCGTGGGCGTGGACGCCGTCGGCAATGCCCTGAAGCTCGTCGCGGTATTCGGTTTCGATGTGGGGCCAGTAGATATTCTTCGCGGTATCGCGGAAGAAGGACCAGGGGCGGCCGGTGCCGTGGGTATTGTCGAGGCGGGCGACGCGGAAGGAGCGCTCGATCTCGGGCGCGAGGAGGTAGCCGTGCTGGAAGCCGATCTGATGGGGCGAGCCGTGGAGGTGGACGTAGATCCAGTGGGCGCGCTGGAAGCGCCAGGAGCCCTGGAGCTGGGATTCTGGAGTGGACGGGGCGGCGTGGGCGGGAATAAAGCCGGCGAGAGCGGCGAAGACGAGCACGGTGAGAACGGCGCGGAAGCTGAAACGCATCAGTGGCCCTCGGGGGAAGGATACAGGTTCGAGGTGGCTGCGCGCGGCGTGCAGCATATGTGAGGTGTGCGGTTGCGACAGGAGGGCGACGCTGCCTGACAGCAGTAACCGCGTGTTATCCATGCAGTCTCGCGCGTCTGGAAGGCAGGAGAGGACCCACTACGAAGGTGGTATTTCTCTCTGTATTCAGGGGCGTAGTGTGATGGAATGGCCTCCGATGCGACCGATCTCCAGCGGGCATTGGACAGCAAGGAATTCTTCCCTGTCTTTCAGCCCATTGTGGAGTTGCGCACCGGGCAACTGACGGGGTTCGAGCTATTGGCCCGCTGGCGGCACGCTGCAACGGCGACGACGATCGCGCCGGAGCAGTTCGTCCCGCAGATTGAGGAAAGCGGGCTCAGCCACCGGCTGACGCAGACGCTGCTGGAGCAGGCCTTTGCGTCGCCGGCGCTGGCCGGGAGCGGGCTGCGCCTGGCGGTGAATCTTTCGCCTGTACAACTGCAGGATCCGGGACTGCCGGGGCTGATTGCGGCGTGCGCGGAGCGCGGCGGGTTCGCGCTGAACCGGCTGACGCTGGAAGTAACCGAGAGCGCGCTGCTGAACGATCTGGCGCGAGCGCGGGTGGTGGCGCAGGAGCTGAAGCAGCTGGGATGCAAGCTGGCGCTGGACGACTTCGGGACGGGTTACTCGAGCCTGCGGCATCTGGAGGCGCTGCCCTTCGACAAGCTGAAGGTGGACCGGAGCTTCGTGTGCTCGATGACGGAGGTGCGGGAGAGCCGCAAGATTGTGGCGGCGGTGGTGGGTCTGGGACAGAGCCTGGGATTGACAACGGTGGCCGAAGGGGTGGAAACCGCGGCGCAGGCGGGCATGCTGCTGTGGCTGGGGTGCGATCTGGGGCAGGGATGGCTGTACGGCAAGCCGGCGCCGGCTGCGGAGATTCCGCAGATGCTGGCGGTGGCACCGCAGACGTTCGATTCGGCGATGCCGACGGGGACGGACGGCCACTCGCTGGCGGATTTGGAGACGCCGCCGGCGCAGCGGCTGGCGCAGATCCAGGCGATCTATGACGGAGCGCCGGTGGGGCTGTGTTTTCTGGATCGCAGGATGCGATATGTGAGCCTGAACCGGCAGCTGGCGGAAATGAACGGCGCGCCGGTGCGGGCGCATCTGGGCAAGACGGTGGCGGAGGTGATCCCGCACGTGTTTCCGGTGGTGGCGCCATTCATCCAGCGCGCGCTCGAGGGCGAGCCGGTGATGGGCGTGGAGGTACAGAAGCCGACGCCGGACGGGAACGGAAAGCCGCGGAGTCTGTGGCTCTCGTATCAGCCGGCGCGGGACGAGGCGGGCGAGGTGCTGGGGGTGTCGGTGGCGGTGATGGACATTACCGGGTACAAGCAGACGGAAGAGGCGCTGCGGGAGAGCATCAGCCACTTCCGGCATTTGCTGGAGCTGGGGCCGCACGTGCCGTGGGTGCTGAAAGAGCGGGGCGAGGTGATTGAGGCC
>JBAUGH010000755.1:0-13398 GCA_049679565.1 Acidobacteriaceae bacterium | reverse complement strand
CGATTCGCCAACCACCTGGTGATATCGAGGGATTACCCGGGTGACCTCGAACTGGAAGAAATCTGCGTGGGCGGCGGTGGCGATTTCGGCATAGACGGTATCGCGATCGTAGTGAACGACCACGTCGTCTCATCCACTGAGGCCGTCTCTTACTGGAAAAGCCAATTAAAGAGGTTTGACGTTCGGTTTATTTTCATCCAAGCAAAGACATCGGCCGGATTCGATGCCGGTGAAATGGGAAAGTTTTTCTTTGGTGTGAGGAGTTTCTTCGATCCCCAGATCCAAATCGCGAACGAAAGCGTCAGGCGCGCCCGCGAGATCAGCAATTACATTTACGACGCGACGGGCGACATGAACGAAGCCCCCCGGTGCGATCTACATTACGTGAGCCTCGGCAAATGGACCGGGGATCCCTTTCTGAAGCAGCGCGCCGACGCGGAGATCCGACTCCTGCAAGACACACAACTTTTTGCGGAAGTGCATTTTTCACCTTGGGACGCGGAAGGTGTGAAGTCCGTCTATCGCGAACTAGAGCGCAAAGTGGTTAAGGAGATCATCTTTGAAAGGCACACAAGCCTGCCCACCATAAACGGCGTCGAGCAAGCCTACATCGGTGTGATCCCGGCCTCTGAATACTTGAAACTAATCTGCGATTCTGACGGGAGGCTCCAAAGGAGCTTATTCTATGACAATGTTCGTGACTTCCTCGGTAACAATCCAGTTAACGAAGATATAAGCCAGACTCTCGCACAGAACACTTTGCACGATAACTTCACCATTTTGAACAATGGCATTACCATCGTAGCGAGATCACTCAATCAAGTCGGTCCCAAGTTCAAACTTAGCGACTTCCAAATCGTTAACGGCTGTCAAACTAGCCATGTACTCCACAAATTTCGTGCGAACGTACAGACAGTATTTGTTCCAATAAAGCTTGTTATCACTGAAGATCAGGACGTAACAAATAGGGTCATTAAGGCTACAAACTGGCAAACCGAGGTAAAAGAGGAGGCGTTCGAATCCCTAAAGTTATTCCAGAAAGAGCTTGAGGAGTTCTATCGCACCGTCGAAGTGCCAGCTCGCTGCAGGCTTTATTATGAGCGTCGATCGCGCCAATACGATTTCGAATCTGTCGACCACAAAAGGGTCATAAGCATGACCGCGCAGATCAAATCCTTCATCGCAATGTTTCTGAATGAGCCCCACAGTACTCACCGCTATTACGGTGAACTTCTGGAGAGCAATCGTCAAAGGCTCTTCATGCAGGACCATTCCCCGTTTCCCTATTACATCGCAGGGCTCGCTTTGCACACCTTGGGCGACCTGATGGGCAAGGGCGCCATTCATCGCAGCTACTACAAGTACCGGTTCCAGTTGCTCATGCTGTTCAGACTGTTGGCCGAATCGGAACCCATGCCATATCTCAATAACAAGAAGATCGTTGCCTACTGCGGACACTTGCTCGAGGAATTGGACGACCCACAAAAGGCGAAGACCATCTTCAGCAATGCCACGAGAATTTTGGACAAGCAGGTGGCAGACAGCCGGTACGCGGCCGAGGGAGAGCGGATGCGCGCCTTCACGCTCCTCCTTTGCGAGGCTGCGAAACCGGGCAAGGAACTTCCGGCTCCGCTTCATCGGGAACGTGGGTTTGTTGTTAAGTTCAGCGCGGTGAAGGGCTACGGATTCATTCGCTCGGATGAGCGGAAGAACGACGTCTTCGTACACTACAGCGGAATACGCGGTGCGGGGTACCGGACGCTTAATGAAGGCGATTTGGTAGAGTTCACCGCGGAGACAGCCGCCGACGGGCACCTCAAGGCCGTTGATGTCACCCGCACGCATGACGAAAATCAGGGTTAGTGGCACTCAACTGCTTGTAGAAAAGGCATGACGTTAAGCGAAGTCGCCATTTGACGCTAGCAATTCAGAGAATCGTTCCGGAGAACCTCACCTCCTTCCATAATGTCTTGGGCTTCCGCCTCCGATACCGGGTAGCAATGTACAATTTTGGCGTCGATGTGGACGTCATAGCACAGGAACGAGGTCAACCGTCCATCGCAGGCGCCGACATCACCCAAGGCGTTCATAGAAATTCGGAGATTCGTGAGATGCGTAAATTTGTGCCATAGCTTACCCACGGTCGTGCCGTAGAGTTCTTCGCCGGGGCGAATGAGCTGGCCGTAGACAATCATGGGATCTAGGAAGAAATTACTGCTCTCGTAAGCAAGCTCGGAATCGAAGTAATCGCTGAACCAAGTCCAGAATGTCCCTTTCAGCTGCTCACTGCTATAGTTCGCCCAAAACAGCGAGGGACGTCTTTTACCTCCCGCGGCGGCCCTCGCGGTGGCATTGGCGACCTCTTTCTTTTGTAGAGTGGCGCGGAAGTGCTTGCCGTGAGACTGGGGTGTTATGAAAGTCCATCCCGCCAAGCGGCCGGCCCTCGCCTTATAAAGCTCTTCTGCGTCTTGCCGGCGAAGCTCGAGGTTTTTGAGAAGATGGTCGAGCTCGTAGCTGTCCGCGACGTCCTCAAACAACTCATCGTAATCTTCGGGAGTCACAGGAATATCGCCTCCCTCAGTCATTCGTTCTGCCAAGCAATGCAACCAGTCGAGGTGAAGGATGCTCGACCATGAAATCTCCGTGAGAGTGTCCGCATTCCAGTCCACCGGGCACCGCATGAGTTGGTGAAGCTCCATCGCTTTTTCGCCCAAGTTCTGCATTCGTTCCTGCGGCACTCGGCTTACTGCCCGAGACCCCCGATTGCGAATCATATATGGTCAAATTGCCTCCTGCCCCACTCTCGTCCCAGCAGAAGGCGACGGGGTTAGCGAACTTGCGCCCGGAATGCAGCTTCAATCGCTTCTTTCCGATCCTTCCGGTTTCGAATTAGACGTGTCCCGCTCTGCGGAGAGCATCCGCGCGGCCTCCGCTGCATAGCCCGATGCCACTGCTCGCTCCCCCTTGGGAGCTAAACGGTTATCGCGGACACCCGAAAAGTTATTGGACAGAAATCCACACCAGGTGCAGTTTTTGCACAGGGAGGTCTTTTCCCGTGCCCAAGCCGCGCAGATCGACCAATCACCTTTCCGGACAGCCACAAACGCTCCTCTTTCCCACTTCCCGAAGCCCGCAACGCACGCCGATCTTCACGACCCGAAATCCGTCACCGGCGGCGGGTCCGCCCGATCCTATCGAACCGCTGGTGAGTATCGCGCGGGCAGCGCCTCTGCTTGGCATCTCGGTCAAAACCCTGCGAGACTGGATACTGTACCGGCGCATCGACTACGTGAAGATCGGAACTCGGGTCATGATCCGGCCGGAAACCATTCGCGAGCTGGTTGACCGCAATACCCGCCGCGCGGACATCGCATGAACATCTGGAAGCGTGCCAACAGCCCGCATTACAGCTATCGGTTCGCCTACAAGGGCAGGATCTATTCCCGATCCACCGGGACCGCAAACAAGGTCCAGGCGATGAATCTTGCCTCGGCGGCACGCCTTAAACTCATCCGCCAGGAAGCCGGCATCGAGGAACCTGAGCCGGTCGCCGCCGTGGAGCCAGCCCTCCCGGTTCCCACGCTGCGCCAGTACCAGCAGATCTTCGACGCCTGGGTCGGGACCGCCAAGGAAGAGCAGAAAGGAACCGTCAAGTTCTACCGCGAAAACTATCGCAAACTCCTCGAATACGGCCCCTGGGCTGATCTGCCTCTCGATCGGATCGACGAGCCGAAGATTGAGGCGTTCAAGATGTGGGCCCTGAAGCACGGCGGGCGCCGGCGCAACGGCAACGGCTCGCCGGTCACCAAAACCACGGTGAACCGCTATCTGGCGACGCTGCGCAAGGCGCTGCGGTACGCCCAACGCAAGCTCAAGCTCATCGAGAAAGTGCCGGTGATCGAGCAGTACACGAAGGACGAAGGAGCGGAGCGCGAGACAGATTATGTCTTCAGCGCCGAGGCCTACAAGGCATGGATCGACAATGCCGCCGAGCCGCTGTACTCGGCCTCGATCCTTGCCCGACAATGCGGGATCTGCCGCGGCGAGATGCTCCACCTGATGAAGGACTGCGTCCATTTCTATCCCCAGCCAGTGGACGGCAAGCTGTTCGGCACGCTGCTGATCAAGCGCGGCCTCAAGCGCCGGGCGAGGCGGCGCGAGCTGGCCATCGATTCCGCCATGAAAGCGGTCCTGGAGAAGCTGATCGCCGCGTCAAAGTGCGCCCACATCTTCACCCATCCGGGCGATCCTGCCCGGCCGCTGGGACCGTGGGTGCTCGAAACCCAGATCGGCGATTTGAGGAAGATCATCCAGACTCATCCGGACGCCGGGCTGCACGGACTGCGCCACACCTTCCTGACCGAGGCCGGAGAGCATACAGACCCGTTTACGTTGCAGTACGTGGCGGGCCACGATAACATTAAAACGACGATGCGCTACGTGCATCCGCAGGCTAACGCCGTACAGGCGTTGTTCATGCGACTGGGCGGGCTTGAGAACCGCCAACAGGCACACAGAAGCACGAGGCGCAGGGTAGTGACAAAAATGAAAACACTGGAACCGGCCCTCAACAACGGCTCCAGCCAACAAGTTGAAAACAAAGCAGTTTTTAAGAGCGGAAGTGGTGAAATTGGCAGACACACCATCTTGAGGGGGTGGCGCCGAAAGGCATGGGGGTTCAAGTCCCCCCTTCCGCACCAAAAAATTCTGCGGCGCGCCCTGAGGTTGAAAAAAGCAGCGTGATCATACTTGTCACCACCATCCACGTTATTGTTTGTCTCCTGCTCGTCGTTGTGATCCTGCTGCAGCAGGGCAAGAGCGCCGACCTGGCAGCCGCATTCGGCGGACAGGGTTCCCAGACCGCCTTTGGACCGCGTTCGGCAGCCAACATGCTGACCAAAGCCACGGCCTGGCTGGCAGGCATTTTTCTTTGCACTTCGATTGTGCTGACCGTGCTGTTGCAGCACCAGCTGAACCATCCGCACTCGGTGTTGTCGGGCGCGACGACGTCGCAGAGCACGCCGAAGGGCAAGTAAGCCTGACGCTGTGATCCTCACGACGTTTCCGGTCGGGCCGCTACAGTGCAACTGCACGATTCTCGGCGACGAGACGAGCGGCGAGGGGATGGTGGTTGATCCGGGCGACAACGTTCCGCAGATTCTCTCCTTTCTGGCGAAGCACCAGCTGACGCTGAAGCAGATCGTGATAACCCACGGGCACATCGATCATGTGGGCGGGGCGGCGCGGCTGAAGAAGGCCACGGGCGCACCGGTGCTGCTGAACCAGAACGACCTGCCGCTGCTGGAGATGATGGACGAGCAGGCCGGCTGGCTGGGGGTGCCGACGCCGGAAGTGGAAGCTCCGGACGCGAGCGCCGAGGAGGGCATGACAGCGGGTATTGCCGGGCACGCGGCACAAATTCTGCACACGCCGGGACACACGCAGGGCAGCATCTGCCTGCATTTCGCACCCGAGAAGCTGCTGCTGGCGGGCGACACGCTGTTTGCCGGATCGATCGGCAGAACAGACCTGCCGGGCGGCGACGGGAAGCAGATCCTCGAGTCGCTGCACGAGCGGGTGCTGACGCTGGCGGACGAGACGCGGGTGATTCCAGGCCACGGGCCGGAGACGACGATTGGCAGGGAGCGGGCGACCAATCCCTTTCTGAAGCCGGGCGTGCGGTTCTGATCCAATCCCTCATCTTTCATGGTCCCCTTTCTTTGGTCACCTGCGATGCCCTGTTCCCGCTGAAGGAACCCAGGGTCTCCGGCGTTGTTGCCTGTAGAATCGAGGCATGACGCAGCTCGAAGCGCTGTTCCGGTACGAGCGCCATCCGATGGAGTCGGAGATGACGGCGCTGGGCAATCTGCGCGAGGTCTACGGGATTCGCCGCATCCAGCTCAGCCAGGAGTGGAAGACGATCCGGGTAGAGTTCGACGCGACGCGGCTGAACCAGGCGACGGTGATGCAGCTGCTGCGCCGCTGCGGCATCGACGTGGTGGAACAGCTCCCGCTGATCCCGCCGCAGGAAGCTGCGCCGGCGGTTGCGGCGAAGTAGTTCGCCCGCAGCTGCGAGCTGAAGCCGGCAACGACCCTCTGGGATGCTACCCCTCCCCCCTCCCCCCACCCCCGATCCAGGGGTGATTGATTCTGCTGGACTTCGCGGGAGTATTACCTCGGCTGTCTCCTTATCTTCCTGAAAACAAGACAGGTGCGAGACGCGCTCGAGTGATGCAGGCACGCTTGCCGGTGCGGTATTCGCGAGGGTCACGCCCCCGGATGATAGCCGCGAAAGCAGTTGCGTCACGCTCGTCTTTGCGGCATTGAGGAGCGTTTGTGCCGGCCTGGCGCGTGTGTCTGCGGCAGTCGCGCGCGGGAGTGCGGCATTCGCGAGCGAGGTGCAGCCGGAGAAAGACAAAGGCGGCCGGCTTCGCGGGTTTCCCACGTCCCAGCTGCGGGGACAAGGGGCACCCGGCCGGTAGCGCGTCCTGTCCCGGTGGCTCGCCGGCATCGCAGATTTCCTCCTTCCGACAATAAGAAAAGGCTGCCGGAGCGGCAGCCTTTTTCTTTTTCACCCTATAAGTTAAGTATACCAAATCCGGAGCGAAAGACTGCCAACTTTTCTGCGAGTTAGAGAGGAATAAGTGGCATGGAATCAAGCCTCATTACTTTGGTGAAGAGGTGCGGGGCTTGACAAAACGGACCAGTACGCAGTTCTCAGTTCACAGTTCTCCGTAGGGTGCTGAGTGTCCGGGCGCCGGACTTCGGCGGTGGTGACTTTTGTAGCCAGAGGAGCTCTCCTCCTTTCGGTGATTCTCCGGGGGCATGAGAAACGGGAGTAACCCACCTTTGATCGACGAGCCGTCGTCCCGCGGAAACCCTGAAACGATTCCCTTCCGGACGTCTTGACATCGGTTTCGTTCGGGTCCTATACTTTGCGCCGTTTCGCTTAGACCCTTG
This sequence comes from Acidobacteriaceae bacterium, assembly GCA_049679565.1. Lineage (GTDB taxonomy): Bacteria > Acidobacteriota > Terriglobia > Terriglobales > Acidobacteriaceae > Palsa-343. The sequence continues at coordinate 6,438 of JBAUGH010000755.1, read as the reverse complement.
TATTGATGCGGCTCTCAAACATTTTCTACCAGCACGTCCGATGGATCGTTCGATACCGGGAGGAAATCCGGTGAGAGGAGAAGCCATGCCTTGCGGAGACAGGACGCGGACGGTCAGCCGGATCGCGATGACGGTGATGGTGGCAGCGCTGCTGGGGATGGGCAGCGCGCTGCGAGCGCAGGTAGTTGAGACTTACACCTTCAACGACGGAACGGCGGATGGATGGGCGTCGTTCAACGGCGCGAGCACGCCCGCGGCGAGCAATGCCGAGACGTACAACGGATCGGCCTATAGCCTGCTGACGACGACCAATCCGAGTAATGGACAGGGCGGGCCGTCGACCAGCGCGGGCGGAATCCTGCAGGCGGGAGCGACCTACACGATTACCGGCTATGTACGGCTGGTGAGCGGGGAAACGGCGAGCAACGCGAACTTCACGGTGAAATCGACAGACGCGACGGCGTGCGCGAGCGGCGGCGGAACGTGCTACACGACGGTCGGGAGCTACGAGGTCCCGGTGAACGATTCGGGGTGGGCGCAGATTGGCGGGACCTATGCGGTGAGCACCACGGAAACCGGGCTGACGCTGTACGCGCAGCTGGTGAACGGAGCCGATGCGCAGGGGTTCTATCTGGCGGATGTGGTGATTACGGAAACGGCGCCGCCGCCCGGGGGGACGCCGGTGGCGACCTACACGTGGAAGGACGGCGGGGTGGACGGATGGGCTCCGTTTGGGAGCGTGACGCTCGCGAGCGCGATGCCGTCGCCAGTGGATCCGCTGGGCGACTCGAACGCGCTGCTGACGACGGGGCGGACGGCGGGATATGAGGGCCCGAGCCTGAACCTGCTGGGAGTGAACGGGGTGGTGGCGGGGGCGACGTATGCGATTTCGGCGTATGTGATGCTGGCCACGCCGGACACGAGCGGGCCGACGGTGACGATGTCGACGAAGACGGCGGACTGCGCGACCTCGGGAGCGTATGCCAACCTGGCAACGACCGGGGCTCTGACGAATACCGCGTGGACGCACGTGCAGGGAACGTTCACTTTCAGCGATCTGCCGGGAGCGCCGTCGAGCCTGGTGCTGTATTTCCAGTCGAGCAGCGCGACGGATTCGTTCTACATCAGCGACGTGGTGATCGGGCAACTGGCGCCGGCGCCGCTGCCGCCGAGCGAGCAGGACAACTCGGGGATCACCACGACCTTTGCGGACGGAACGGCGGACGGATGGGTTTCGCGCGCGGGGAGCACGCTACAGGTGACGCCGAATCCGACGCCCGATCCGAACAACGACGCGAACGCGCTGGAGATTACGGGGCGGACGCACAACTACGACGGTCCGCAGATCAGCGTGAGCGACAAGATGTACACGGGGTCGGTTTACAACCTGAGCGTGTATGTGATGATGGCGCCGCAGGATTCGAGCTCGCACACCATCAACATGAGCCTGCAGACGACCTATCAAGGGACGACGAGTTACCCGAGCATCGTGAGTTATCCAGGCCCGTCGATTCCGGACGATGGCAAGTGGCACCAGATCGTGGTGAATAACTACACCATGGGATCGCAGTACGATCCCAACTCGGCGTTCTTGTATCTGCAGACGGTGACTGCGGACGGCAGCGCGGACCTGACGAGTTTCTACATCGCGGACTTCCAGCTGACCTATGTGGCGCCGCCAGTGATTCAAACGAACATCCCGTCAATCTACAAGACCTTCCAGAACTTCTTCCCGGTGGGGGCGGAAATCGATACCACGGACTTATCCGGACCGCATGAGCAGCTGCTGACCCTGCACTTCAACAGCATCACGTCGGGCAACGACTTCAAGTGGAGTTACACGGAGCCGAACTACCAGGACTACACGTTCAGCGTGGCCGACTCGGAAGCGGGCGAGGCGGTGTGCCACGGGATGAAGATCCGGGGACAGAACCTGGTGTGGGCGACGGACGCGGAGACGCCGGCGTATGCGATCGGGGACGGGACCAACTCCGCCGCAAATCAGGCGACGGTGACGCAGAACATCCAGGAACACATCCAGGCGGAGGTGCAGCACTTCGGCACGGAGGTGTACGCGTGGGATGTGGTGAACGAGCCGATCGACCCGACGCAGCCGGACTGCCTGTATCACGGGGCGTTCTACAACGTGCTGGGCGCGAGCTATATCGACATCGCGTTCAAGGCGGCGCGGCAGTATGCGCCTGCGGGGACAAAGCTGTTCCTGAACGATTACAGCCTGAACGATCCGGCGAAGCTGGCGTGCGTGATCCAGGTGGTCGAGGGAATGCGGGCGCGGGGCGTGCCGATCGATGGAATCGGGCATGAGATGCACAACGCCATTAATTACCCATCGCTCGCGCTGATGCGGACCTCGATCGACACCATCGCAAAGGACCTGCCGGGGATGGAGCAGCAGGTGACGGAGCTGGACGAGAGCGTGTACAACGCCGGGGACATAACATCGAATTACGGCAATACCATCCCGCCTGGAGTGCTGAACGAGCAGGGCTGGCTCTATAACCAATACTTCCAGCTCTTCCGGGAAGAGCGGCATAACCTGACGGGCGTGACCTTCTGGGGCATGGCGGATGACGACACGTGGCTGGATGGATTCCCGGTGGCGCGGACGGACTATCCGCTGCCGTTCGATATGGGACTGCAGGCCAAGCCGGCATACTGGGGCATCGTGAACGGGGACGGTAATAACATCCCGGGATACGGTCTGAAGTTTGAGCTGAGCAGCGTGAACGGTCTGAAGACGGCACAGACGTGGACGATCACGGCGACGAATGGTGACGTGGGCCCGGCGTATGCGACGGAGATCACCGGCTTCACGCTGCAACAGATTACGGGGCTGCCGTGCCATCCGGCGATCACGGCGCCGGGCGGGAGCCTGCCGGTTTTGCTGGGAGATATTGCGACGAGCGGGACGGCGACGGCGCAGTTCACAGTGGACTTCAAGGGGTGCGGGCCGTTTGCGACGTTCCTGCTGGAGATGCCGTGGACGCAGGCGACGTATCACACCGGGACGTTCCTGGCATATCCATACTTTAAGCGGTGGTTCTAAGGGACTGGCCGTCCGGGCGGACCGCGCTACGCTCGAAAGGCGAAGAGCCTAATTCGGGGTGGGCGCGGCGACGGCATCGATGACGACGACGGGGACGGGGGCTTTGGACGGCTCGAGTTTGAGGCCGAGCTGCTCTTTGAGGGCGGTGAAGAGGGAGGGCCCGGTGGCGTCGGGGCTGGCGGGAGCGTTGAGGCGCTGGGGCGACCAGTTGAGGGTGAAGCTGTAGAGGCCGGTGAGCCCGGTTTTGTCGATGACGAGGCGGCCATCGAGTTCGGGCTGGTGGCCGATCATGCGGAGGGGCGAGCTGAGGGGCTCGCCGGTGACGGTCATGGTGGCCTGGTTACGGCTCATGGTGGCGCGAAAGCCGGGGGACGGCCTGGCAGGGGGCTGCTTCGAGGCGGCGGCGGACGGAGCCGGCGGATCTGTGGCTGCAGGCGCGGGTGGGGCGGGTTCACGCGTAAAGGGCTGAAGTTTCGCGCCGCCCTTGTCCACGATGAGGTTGTAGACGGGGAGGGTGCGGGTCTCGGTGTGAACTTTGAGGCCGAAGCGGTCGGCGAGGAGAGCCTGCATCATGAGGTCGATGGTGCGCTCGCGCTGATCGCTGGGGAGTTTTTGCATGGCCGCGTAGTCGTCGTCGCCAATTTTGGCGCTGATGTCGAAGCGGGCGTCGAGGAGTCCGGCCGGGCCGCCGCTCAGTTGAGCGGGCGACCCGAGGTGGAAGGCGAAGCGGATGAAATCGCGGAGGGTAAGGTTTTCGGTGCGGTAGCTGTTGTCGTTCCACCAGGTCTGGACACGGAAGGATCGGCCAAGGTCGGAGCGGGAGGGCTTGATGGTAGCCACCTCGAAGGTGGGGAGGGTTTCGCCGGGGTTGGGAAGGACAACCTGGGCGTGGAGGGGGACGGCAGCGGCAATAACAGCAGCAAGAAAGGCGGCGCGGAGGATCATGGGCTGCTCCGGAGGGGTTCAGGCCGGGACTGCATCATGGTAGACGCGCGTACGCAAATTTCGCTCGGGGCCGTGGGTTACTGCGGCTCGTCGATCCAGTAGGCGGTGCGGGCGTGGAGGCGGAGATCGGGGCGCGCGGGCAGGTCGAGGTGGAGGGCGTGCAGGCCGGGGGCTGGGTCGGAAGGGCGGAAGCTGAGGACGTAGAAGTTGGGGACGTCGTTGGAGGCGCGGAGAAGCGCGGCGTCGAGATCTTTGGCGCTGCGGAAGCGATAGAAGGTGCCGCCGGTGAGGTCGGCGAGGGTGGAGGCGGTTTTCCTGGCGAGCGCGTCGCGGGAGGCAAGCCAGGCCATGGTGGCGAAACGCAGGGGCGGCGCGAGGTCGCTGATGCAGTCCAGCACCTGGCGGGAGTAGTGGCCGTCGTACTCATCGTCGGTGGGATCGCCGGTGTGATCGCGGCTGAAGCAGCCTTTGGCAGGGCCGGGCTCGCCACGATTGAATTTTGAGGCCTCGTGGTTGACGTCGTAGCCGGCCGAGGAAAATCCGAAAGCGTAGATCGCGGTATTGGTGTCGCTGATGAGGCGGAGGGCCTCGGTGATGGGGGTCATGCTGTCGCGGTCGATGGTTTCGCTGAGGAGCAGGACGGCGCGGCGGTAATTGGGCGGCTCATTGCGGAGCAGGCGGACGGCGAAGGCGATGGCATCGAGGAGGGCGACGTGGGAGTCGCCGGGCTGAAGAAAAACCAACTGGCGGGAGACGTCGTCAACGCTGGGGCCGAAGGGAACGATGAGGTGCGGGACCGCGTCGAAGGTGACGAGCGCGACCTGGTGGGGGACGCTGCCGATGAGGGTGTCGAGGATCGCGTCGAGGTGGGCGTAGTCGTTGAGGTGCTGGGCGCCGGCGCCACCGGTTTCGACCACGACGGCGAGGGCAAGGGGCTGCGAATCGGTGTCGGGAATGAGAGCGAGATGCTGCGGGACGCCGTTATCCGTGAGGCGGAAGTCCTGGGCGGTAAGGGAGAAGACGACCTGGCCGGATTTGGTGGTGACCAGGGCGGGGACCTCGACGAGGTTGGTGCGGACGGTGAGGGTGGGCGGGGATGCGGACTGCGGAGACGCGGTTTGGGCGGCGGCGATCGCCGGGAGGGACAGGAGCAGGACAGCCGGGATCAAAGCGGGCCGCATGGAGACAGGTTACAGGGACCAGGAACCAGGGACCAGGTTTGGATGCGACGGGGTTGGGGAGACTGAGGGTGTTTGTATCAGTCACTGTTACTGATAGAAACCCCTTGGCCGCGTTCAGGATATTGCGGGTGGATTCACGAGGTTAAGGCGGAAGAGGCTTTCGGCGGTGGCGATGATGGCGTCCTGGGCGGAGCGGGGCTGCCACCCAAGCAGGCGCTGAGCTTTGGCGCTGGTGGCGTTCCTACGCTTGCCAAGCTCGGGGAGAACCTGTTTGACGCCGGGATCGCGGAGGGCGGCAAGACGGACGAGCCAGTTGGGGAACTGGCGGGTGGGAACCCTGCCGGCCGCGGGGCCGAAATGCGCGCGGAGGATGGTCGCGATCTCGAGCATGGAGAGGAAGTCGCCGGCGACGGCAAGGAAGCGCTCGCCGCGGGCGGCGGGATGAGTCATGGCGAGAAGGTGGAGGCCGGCGACATCGCGGACGTCGACCGCTCCAAACCAGAGTTTGGGCAAGCCGGGGAGCGCGCCCTGAAGCATGCGCTGAACGATGAGGATGGAGGTGGCGAAGTCTCCATTGAGGACGGGGCCGAAGACGCCGACGGGGTTGACGGCGGCCAGCTCGAGGTTGCCGCCTTCGCGGGCGATGAAGTCCCAGGCGGCGCGTTCGGCCAGAGTTTTGGACTGGACGTAGGGGAGGGCGTCGGGTGAGGCGGGATCGGTCCAGTCGGCTTCCGTGAAGGGAGTGGACCGGGCGGGGTGGCCGTAGCCGATGGCGGCAAAGGAGGAGGTAAGCACGACGCGGCGGACACCGGCATCGCGCGCGGCGCGGAGGACGCGGAGTGCGCCTTCGCGGGCGGGGCGGATGAGGTCGTTGGGATCTTTGGGGACGGAGGAAGGAAAGGGCGAGGCGACATGGAGGACGTAGTCGCAGCCGGCGACGGCCTGGGGCCATCCGGCGTCCTTTTCGAGGTCGGCGGCGAAGAAGGTGAGAGGCGCGTCGGGGCTGGCGCCTGCATTCCAGAGGGTCGAGCGGACTTCGGGCTCGCGGGCAAGGGAGCGAACGGTGGCGCGGACGGTGTGGCCGGCGGCGAGGAGCTGGAGGATGGCGTGGCTCGCGATGAAGCCTGAGCCTCCAGTTACGAGGACGGTGGACACGAGTCGCTCCTTTTATGGATGTCGAGCTATGGATATCGAGTTTAGATCGCGGGAGGGGGGAGCGGGACTCGGGAAGTTCCGGGGCAGAAG
>JBAUGH010000754.1:0-4143 GCA_049679565.1 Acidobacteriaceae bacterium | reverse complement strand
ATGTTGTTGTGGACGGCATCGATCCCGCGCGCGGCCTGGTGACCATGAACGACCCGGCCCTCCGCCAAATGCTCTCCCAGGAGCGTGCATCATTCGAGAAAGACTGGAGCGCCACCGGCCACTGGATGCTGCTCGCCGTGCCCACCCCTTCCCCCCATTGAGACCGCTCGCGCTGATTCTCTTCACCCTCGCGCTGTCGGCGGCGCCCCTCCTCGCGCAGTGCTCCAACTGGCCGCCGGACTCACCCGTCCAGCAGCTCTACCAGCAGCAGAACTGGACTGCCGTCGTCCGCCTCGCCCGGGCGACGCCGAGTCCTTCACCCCAGATGCATTTCGACGCCGGCATGGCCCTCGCCCACCTCGGCAAGCTCCCCGAAGCCCGCCGTTCCCTGCTCGCCGGCCTCCGTCAGTGCCCCCCCGACCCGCACTTTCCGGAGGAGCTGGCAGGCGTCGCCTTCGAGCAGAAACGCTACCCCGAAGCCGCGCACTGGCTGCGCCGCGCCCTCCACCTCGACCCTCGCGACGCCTACGCCGCCAACTTCCTCGGCACCGTCGAATACCTCTCTGGCAACCTGCCTGCCGCCATCCAGGCCTGGAACCGCATCGGCAAACCCTCCATCGACAATCTCGACCTCGACCCGCACCTCCGCGTCCATCATCTGCTCCTCGATCGAGCTTTTGTCTTCGCGCCCCACTCCGTTCTGCGCGAATCGCAGTTCAGCGCTACCCAGGCCCGCCTCGACGGCCTCGGCATCTTCCCCTCGTACTCCCTCCAACTCGCCGCTCAGCCCAACGGCTCTTTCGACGCCGTCTTCCGTGCCCAGGAACGCAACGGCTTTGGCTCCAGCCGCCTCGCTGCGCTGCTCTCCGCTCTCGGTGGGCTCCCGTATGAAACCGTCTACCCCACGTACTCGAACATCCATCGTGACGCGATGAACTTCGATTCCCTGCTCCGCTGGGATTCTCAAAAACGCCGGGTCGGTCTCGCGCTCTCCGCGCCGCCTGGCGGCCTGCCCTCATGGCGCTGGCATGTCTCCGCGGACTGGCGCGGGGAAAACTGGGCCGTCCGCCGCTCCTTCACCGGAACCGACCCCGTCCTCGGATCGCTTCATCTCGACCGCGAAGCCCTCTCCTTTGGCCTCGCCTCGTTCGAGACAGGACGCCTGCAATGGACGCTCGGCGGCGATCTGTCCCACCGCACATTCACAAATGTCATCCCCGGCTCCGCACTCACCCCCTCGCTTCTCACGTCCGGCTACGAAGTTCAGGTCCCTGCCTCCATCGGCTACCGCCTCCTCGACGTCCCCGCCCACCGCTTCACCCTCGCCACTTCTGCCGCCTCCGCCTTCGGCCGCACGCTCTCGACTCCCACCCATACCTTCGAAAACCTCCAGGGATCCGCCCTCGCCTACTGGCTCCCCTCCCCGCAAAGCAGCGCCTGGGAATTGCGCCAGCAGTTGCGCGCCGGCAAAATCTTCGGCTCGCCGCCGTTCGACAACCTCTACCTCTTCGGCATGGATCGCGACGACACCGACCTCTGGCTCCGCGCTCACATCGCCACCCGCGACGGCCGCAAGGGCAGCGCCCCCGTCGGCAACGCTTACTTCCTCGCCAATACCGACCTTTTCCGCCGCATCTACGCCAACGGCCTTCTTGCCATCCACGCCGGCCCGCTGCTGGACATCGGCCGCATGACCGCCCCCACGCCTGGCCTCTCCGCGGGCCAGTGGCTCTTCGATACCGGCGTCGAGGCTCGCCTCACCGTACTCCACACCAGCGTGGTCCTCAGCTATGGGCGCGACCTCCGCTCCGGGGCCAACGCCTTCTATGGATCGGTCGCCCCTCCCTCCTCTCTGCCCTGAACCCCGGGTCCCGAAAAAGAACCTCAGTTACCTGAGTTAGGTATTGCCTAATCCGTAAACGGCAGATACCATTCGGCTAAACTCTCGCGTACCCGGGAATTCCGCACCTTCTGCGCTCTCGATGCGGCTGACTCTGCACCCAGGAATCAGCAATCTGCGCCGGTGGTTCAATCATGTTCCGCTTTCGCCGCTTCTTCCTCACCTCGCTGTGCTGCGCCGCGCTGGGCTTCGTCCCTCTGGCGGCACAGACCGCGCCGAATCGCATCCCGGGCCCCATCGACCAATCCCAGCTTGTTTCCCTGCACGGCAACGTCGCTCCTCTGGCCGAGCCTCGCTTCGACCAGGGACCCGCGCCCCTTTCCCTGCCTACCGGCCGCATCGCCCTCATCCTCGGGCATAGCCCGGCGCAGCAGCGGGCCCTCAACCAGTTCCTTGACGACGTCCAGAACCCGTCCTCCCCCCACTATCACCACTGGCTCACCCCCGCCCAATATGGAGCGCTCTACGGCCCCAGCGATGCCGACCTTCAGACCGTCGAGGCCTGGCTACAATCCAATGGTTTCCAGATCGACGAGGTTCCCGAGGCCCGCAACTTCATCCGGTTTTCCGGCAACATCGAACAGTTGCAGACCGCCTTCCACACCTCCATTCACACCTTCGCCATCGACAATCGGACTCACTTCGCCAACGTCACCGATCCGGAAATCCCGGCGGCCCTCGCGCCCGTGGTCGCCGGCATCACGCCTCTCAATGATTTCCATCCATGCCCCAACCTCGAGCGCCCCATCACCGCCCACTACGATGACTCCACCCGTTCTATCCAGCCGGATCTCACCCTCTTTAACAGCAGTAACAATCCGCGCTATCTGTTCGTCGATCCCGCCGACGCCGCCACCATCTACGACTCCCCCAACGCTGCGCTGAACCCCAATTACTCCGGCGCTACATGGGACGGCGCCGGCGTCTCCATCGGCATCCTTGGTGTCTCCGATCTCACCCTCTCCGACGTCCTCAACTACCGCGTGGCGTTTCTCGGCGAAACTGCCGCGTCCGCCAACCTGCCCACCATCGTCGTCGATGGCGACGACCCCGGCCTGGTCGCTGGAGGAGCCGCCGACGAAGCGCTCCTCGACAACGAAATTGCCGGCGCGCTGGCTCCCAAAGCGAAACTCACTTTCTATACTTCCGCCGACACCAGCCTCGCTTCCGGCCTGATGAATGCGTATATCCGCGCCCTCAACGACAACACCATCGGCATTCTCAACATCAGCTTCAGCGGCTGCGAAGCCGACGAGGGCTCCGGCGGCAATCAGGCCCTCCTCGAAGCCGCCCAACAGGCCGCCGCCCAGGGCATCAGTGTCACTGTCTCCGCCGGCGACGGCGGCTCCGACGGATGCGACAACTTCGACACCGCCACCCAGGCCCAGCGCGGCCTCGGCGTCAACGGCATCGCCTCCACCCCGTACACCATCGCCGTCGGCGGCACCGACTTCGACGCGCTCGCTTCCTCCTTCAGCAGCTATGTCAACACCTCGGCCCCCGGGACCCCTCCGTATTACCGCACCGCCCTTCGCTACATCCCCGAAGAGCCATGGAACGAATCCACCACGGGCAACGCCAGCCTCGCCGGCAATGTTGCGGAACGCAACGGCGCCGGCCAAACCAACATCGTGGCTGGTGGCGGTGGATCGAGTAATTGCGCCACGCAAAGCAGCACCGGAGCCTGCATCGGCGGTTACGCCAAACCCGCCTTCCAGACCTCCCTTACCCCCAACGATCACGCCCGCGACCTGCCCGACATCTCCCTCTTCTCCTCCAATGGTTTCTTTGGAGCCTTCTGGGTCTTCTGTTCCGACAACGCCACCGATGGCAACACCGGCAGCTCCTACACCGAGTGCCAGACCACCGGAGGGCAAATCGCCGCGGGTACGTCCTTCGGCGGCGTCGGCGGCACCTCCGCCTCCGCACCCGCCTTTGCCGGCATGCTGGCCCTCGTTTCGCAGTCGCAGGGCGGAGCCCGCCTTGGCCAGGCCGACACCATCCTCTATCCGTTGGTCCAGTCGAAACCCTCCGTCTTCCACGACATCGCCACCGGCAACAACTCCGTGCCCTGCGCTGCCGGCTCGCCCAACTGCGGATCCAATGGTTTCCTCACCGGCTACAACGCTGCCGCCGGCTACGACCTCGCCTCCGGCCTCGGCAGCGTCGACGTCGCCGCTCTGGTGAGCAACTGGAACAGCGTCGCCCTCACCCCAACCGCCACCACCCTCACCATCGACGGC
>JBAUGH010000753.1:0-2026 GCA_049679565.1 Acidobacteriaceae bacterium | reverse complement strand
GGATCGTGCAGCGGAGGGATCAAACGTTACAGACCTGAAAAGACCGGCGGCAGCGAAAGAGCCTCGCGCCCGCCGCGAGGCTCTGTGTGAAGACAGGTTTTCTGTTTTGGGGGCAGCTGATTTGAGGGTGCAGACCGGGAGCAGGCCGCTTACCGGGAGCAGGCCGCCTAAGGCTGGAAACCGTCTGCCATCCAGCGAGCGAAGAGGTCAATGCGGTCCTGAGACCAGGGGCCTTCCCCCCGTGGAGGGGGCGGCGGCATGACGGCGCCCCCGATGCCGCGAATGCGGTCGTAGATGGCCGCGGCATGCGCCTTCACGTCATCGTAGCTGGCAAGGTTGAATGCCTTACTCATCGCCTGGATATCCCGCTCTGTGAAGAGTGGGCGAATGTCGGATTGATAGCTCGTCGGTTTTGCCATGCTCATGCAACCACCCGGCTTCGCGTCTGCGATCGATACCTTCCGTTGCAATCCGATTGTATGCCGGATCGTCGGTTTCGGCCCCGCTCAGGACCTGCGACCGGCCATTCGGAATTCTCGAGCGACCCGCAACCGGGCCAGGCTTGCGCGTCGGGATGAGAGCTCGAGGGCGCCGGTGCGGTCAGCGTCGAACCTCGATCGCTGCACCAGGACAGCTCGAAACCCATTCCTTCAGTAACTGCGATTTGTGACCATCGCCTGTTGATGCGACACATTTGGGGGATTTTCGCCGGCGCAGGCGTGGCTATCATCGATAAAACTTTGCTTGCGTCGGTCTCTTCAAGCCTGGGAAATGCCGTTGCGCCCAGGGGTATCTCCGGATCCTGGAGACTGCCGAAAGCTCGATTCGATCCGATCGTTTCGGATGGAATCGATGGGCGTCAGCTGCAAAGGAGGTACTGGCACCTGCTCGTCGTCCGCTTTCAGGCCAGATCCACGCTGTACCGCGCGAGCACTCTATGAGCCAACGGCAAACGCAGATCGATTTGATGAAGGGCCTGCTCGTCGTGGCCATGATATGGGGCCATGTAGGCATGATGCTGGGCAAACCCGACAGTTACGCCTGGGATGCCTTTTTCTTCGTTGCAGCCGCGGGTGTGTTCTCCGGTTTCTTCTTCTGCTACGGCTTCGCTGTCTGGTGGAGCTACTTCAACCGGCCCGTCTTTCCCCGGCAGCGCATGCTGAGCGCCGCCCTCAAGTGCTATGCGGCCTACCTCATCTCCGGCTGCGCTTATCGCATCCTGCTGCAGGGTCAGAAGCCGGATGTCCATCTGCTGTTGACGGCGGGCCTTCTGGTTCGAATTCCGGAGATGTCGGAATTTCTTCTGGCCTTCGCCCTGATCATTCTCATCGCCGCGCTGTTCCCCGCCATGATCCGGCTGGCAACCCGGAGTCCACGGTCCTTCGCCGCCTTCTCCCTGGTTTGCCTGGCGCTGACGCGTCTCCATGTGCCGTCCGCCTGGCCTCCCATTGTGGGGCTCTTCCTCAGCCAGCCGAAGTCGGACTGCTTTCCCGTCATCCTTTATCTGCCCCTGTTTCTGATGGGCGCGTTTGTCGCGCGTCACCGCCTGCCCTACAACCGGGTTGCCGCCATGATTGCGGGCGCCGTGTTCGTGATGTTTTGTGTTGCCGGGGTGATGCGCCACCGCTATGTGACGCCGGACCGATTCCCTCCCAATGCCGTCTGGATCATCGGCTCGGCGGCCATCGTGTACCTGTTTCTGGGAATCGGAATCGCTGCCCGGCGGCTCCCGCGCATCGCCCAGAACTACCTGAACGCCACCGGACAGAGCGTTCTCTATTACCTGGTCCTGAGCAACCTGCTGATTTTTGCCCTTGCCGCCCTGGGGTATGCCTATCGCCTCAATGTGCTTGACCGCAACCTGACGTTCCTCTTCCTCATGGCGGTTCTGCTTTTCCTGCAGTCCATCGTCGTGGATTACAAGCACGCGACGAAGGCGGCGATGGAGGAGCCGGAGCGCTCGATGCCGGGAATGAGGCGTCCGCCGGAGCGGGTCCCGGCGGGGGCGATGCCGTCAGGGGAAGAA
>JBAUGH010000752.1:0-4300 GCA_049679565.1 Acidobacteriaceae bacterium | reverse complement strand
TTTTATCGGCGGCGCGATTTCAAACGTGTATTATCCGGCGAACGATCGGGGCTTTGGGCTGACGATGGGCCGAGGCGCGAGCGTCACGTATGAAGGCATCGTGGGCGCGGAGATTGCGGAGTTCTGGCCGGACATCGCGCAGCATTTTATGAAGAAGAAGCAGGCGAAGGCAGTAGCCAGTAGCCAGTAGCCTGCAGGCGAATCAGCAAGACCAGCAGGAAGCCAGCCAGAGGCCAGCGAAATTCCAGCCAGAGAAACCGCCCGGCGAGAGCGATCCCGTTTTCTCCTGACCCATCGGATTCCGATGCCTGGTATTGCGAGGTATGCAGGGAGAGGCGCTGAAGGGACATCTGGATTTGCTGCTGCTGGCGGCGCTGGAAGGACGTCCGGCACACGGGTATGCGGTGGTGGAGACGCTGCGGCGGCGGAGCGCGGGGACCTCCGATTTGCCGGAGGGGACGCTGTATCCGGCACTGCACCGGCTGGAGGGGGCAGGTCTGGTGTCGAGCCGGTGGACGGAGGAGAGCGGGCGGCGGCGGCGGGTCTATCAGGTGACGGCGCAGGGGCGGAAACGGCTTGCGAAACGGCAGGCGGAGTGGCGGAGTTTTGCGGATGCGGTGAACGGCGTGGTGGGAGGGATGGGATGAGCGAGGAGATCGATCGGTATGTGGAGCGGCTGACGGCAGAACTGCGGAAGCGGGGCGCGGTGGAGAGGCGGTTCGTGGAGGAGACGCGGGGACATCTGGCGGACGCGGCCGAGGACGCCGAGCATGAGGCTGTGGAGCGGTACGGCAATGCGCGGACGGTAGCAGCTCCGTTTGCGGCGGAGAAATATCGGACGCTGCATTGGGTTTTGCTGGGCGCGGCGGTGGCGCTGGGATGGGCGATTGCCTGGGTGGATGCGCGCCCGCATTGGGACGACGCTGGGATCACGGCAGGGCTGCTGCTGCTGTCGGCGGGGTTCCTGGGGCTGCTGGGGCCGCGGCGGCCGTGGCTCTGGGCGCTGGGAATTGGGGTGTGGATCCCGCTGCGGATGGTGGTGCATGCGCCGTCGATGGGGAATGTGCTGGGAGGGCTGGTGATTCTGGCGTTTCCGATGGCGGGAGCGTTTGCAGGGATGGCGGTGCGGGGACTCGCCGTCCGGGCGGGAGCGCTTCGCGCAGGGACCCCGTAAACCTGTAGCCGGCGGCCCACCATGAGGGCACCCGGTATTTGCTTCGCCGAGGATGACATTCGATTTGAAGAAGCGGGCATTTCGGTGACGGGAAGCGGCCTTCCATGTTATTCTCAGGTCAGACACTTAGGAAGTGTATCTGTAGATAAATCAGAGGAGTACGCACAACGGTGCTGGCACCTGAAAAGAAATCCGACGTTATCGCACGCTTTCGCACCCACGACACCGACACCGGCAGTCCCGAGGTGCAGATAGCGGTACTGAGCGAGCGGATTGGCGATTTGACCGAGCATTTCAAGCTGCACGCGAAGGATCATGCCTCGCGGCGCGGACTGCTGATGCTGGTGAGCAAACGCCGCCGCCTGCTGGACTATCTGAAGACGCACGATTCGGAACGGTACCGGACCGTGATCGGAAGACTGGGCATTCGCAAATAACCGCGCGGGGCGGCTTCTCCGCGCGCGCGACAAGAAGCGAGAGAGCCTGAGAACGGGGCGGCGCTCATCCCAGGGGCGCAGGAATCCCGGATCAGTGCAGCGAATCCCGAAACCGTAACGAACTGCTCTTTCCCGCCTCCCACTCGCCCGCCGCGGATTCCGCCGGCGCGGGGCAGCTATCGAGAAAAGAGGAAAATCATGAAGCAGGAAGTTTCGGTCGAGCTTGCCGGTGGCAAGCGGCTGTCGTTTGAAACGGGCCGTATGGCTAAACAGGCGTCGGGCGCCGCGCTGGTCACATCGGGTGACACCGCCGTGCTGGCCACTGCCGTCGCCTCCCCTGATCCCCGGGAAGGCATCGACTTTTTCCCTCTCACCGTGGACTACCGCGAGTACGCCTATGCTGGCGGGCGGATTCCGGGCGGATTCATCAAGCGCGAAGGGCGTCCTAGCGAGCGCGAAATTCTGACGGCGCGGCAGATCGACCGACCCATCCGACCGCTGTTCCCGGACGGGTTCCGCAACGAGACGCAGATCATCGCGCTGGTGTTCTCGGCGGACAAGGAAAACGATCCGGACATCGTGGGCATTAACGCGGCGGGCTGCGCGCTGGCTCTGTCGGACATCCCGTTTGGCGCGATTATCGGCGCGGTGCGGGTGGGACAGATCAACGGGGAATTCGTTGTCAATCCCTCGTACACCGAGCGGCGGGACAGCAAGGTGAACATCACGGTGGTGGGAACCAAGGACGGCATCGTGATGATCGAAAGCGGCGCGCAGGAAGCCACAGAAGAGACGGTGGTGGACGCGATCGAGTTCGGTCACACCGAAATCAAGAAGATCGTTGCCGCCATCGAAGAGCTGGTGTCGCGGGCGGGCAAGGCGAAGCGGCCGGTAACGCCGCCGGAGTTCGACCAGGCGTATTACGACGCGCTGCACGCGAAGATGGGCGCGCGGCTGAAGGATGCGCTGAACACAAAGGCTCATCCCAAGCTGGAGAGCCAGGTGCTGGTGAAGCAGATCCAGGACGAGCTGAAGGCGGAGATTCCAGCCGACGAGAATGCCGCCGCGGCTAAGAAGAAGCTGGCGCACTACTACGAGCTTCTGCGGGAGCGGATGTTCCGCGAGCAGGTGACGAGGGAGCGGGTGCGGCCGGACCAGCGCGCGTTCGACGAAATCCGCCCCATTTCGATCGAGCTGGGGGTGTTGCCGCGGACGCACGGGTCGGCGCTGTTCACGCGCGGCGAGACCCAGGCGCTGGTGACGGCGACGCTGGGGACGACGGACGACTCGCAGCGCCTTGAGACCTTCGAAGGCGAGCAGCGGAAGAAATTCATGCTGCACTACAACTTTCCTCCGTTTTCGGTTGGTGAAACGGGACGTATGACGGGGGTTGGGCGGCGCGAAGTGGGACATGGAGCCCTGGCGGAGCGCGCCATCAGCGCGGTGCTGCCGAGCGAAGAGGAGTCGCCGTACTCGCTGCGGGTGGTATCGGACATTCTGGAGTCGAACGGGTCGTCATCCATGGCGTCGGTGTGCGGCGCCAGCCTGGCGCTGATGGATGCGGGCATTCCGCTGAAGTCGGCGGTGGCCGGGATTGCGATGGGTCTGGTGAAGGAGGGCGACGACTACGCCATCCTGACCGATATTGCGGGCGCGGAAGATCACTACGGCGATATGGACTTCAAGGTCGCCGGGACGCGCAACGGGATTACCGCGCTGCAGATGGACATCAAGATCGGCGGGATCACGGGGCAGATCATGCGCGAGGCGATGGCTCAGGCGAAGCGCGGCCGGCTGTTCCTGCTGGACACAATGGATGCGGCGCTAAGCGGCCCGCGGACGGAGAAGTCGAAGTTCGCGCCGCAAATCCGCACTCTGCAGATTCCGACGGACAAGATTCGGGATCTGATCGGGCCGGGCGGGAAGACGATCCGCGGGATCATCGAAGCGACCCAGGTGAAGATCGACGTGGACGACACGGGCAAGGTCAACGTGGCGTCGAGCGACGAAGAAGGCCTGAAAAAGGCGCTGGCGATGATCAACGATCTGACCGCGGTGCCGGAGGTGGGGAAAGTCTATCTCGGCAAAGTAGTCCGGCTGGCGGAATTCGGGGCATTCGTGGAGATCTTCCCGGGGACCGACGGTTTGCTGCACATCAGCGAGATCGCGGAGCATCGGGTGCGGGAAGTGAAGGACGAGTTGCACGAAGGCGACCAGGTGATGGTGAAAGTACTGGGCGTGGAAGGCAACCGCATCAAGCTGTCGCGGAAAGCGGTGTTGCGCGAGCAGCGGCAGAAACTGGGCCTGCCGGAACCAACGGGTGGGGACATGGCGGCCTCCGAGGAGCGGCCGGAACGCAGCGAGCGCAGTGATCGTGGCGATCGCGGCGGGCGTGGAGATCGCGACCGTGGACCGCGGAGCGACCGTGGGGATCGGCCGCCGCGCGGCGAGCGTCACGACCGTCCGGAGAGAACGGCGGCGCCAGCGGCACCGGAAGAACGGCAGCCGTCGTCGAATGCGAGCACCATCATGATCGAGGGGGGCGACGACTTCGACGAGCCTGACAGCGACCTCGACGAAGGCGAAGAGATCAACTTCAACCGGGCTGACGGGGTTCCGGTCGTCACGGGGCCTGCGGGCGAGCGGCGTCCGGGTGGCCCGGGCGGCGCCGGCGCAGGCGGTCCGGGTG
>JBAUGH010000751.1:0-4323 GCA_049679565.1 Acidobacteriaceae bacterium | reverse complement strand
GACTTCAGATAGCCGGTCAGATTCGCCAGCCTCTGATGTTCCTGCATTTCGGGCATCGAGCTTCCCTGACCGAGCGAGCGCAGCGCAGGACCCCATACCGGCATGTCCTTCGATCCGTGAGCCGTCGTTTCCACTCCGAACTGCAGGATGGAGTAAACGTGCGCTTCGGGAAATTTGCCGCCGTTGGTCTTCGCCAGGTCCCGAAGGTCCGTGGGAGAGTCCTTCAGCGCCGCAGCGGCCGGTCCGCCGCCTCGTCCGTCCATCCCGTGACACACGGCGCAGTAGGTGTTAAACATCTGTTTCCCGGAAGCGGCCGATGTGGACCTGACCGGGACCTGTTTGATTTGGGGTGTTGTCTGGGCTATCCCGAAAGCAGCGGTAACAAATAAGGCCGCTGCGAATGCAACGTGGATTCTATTCGGCATAAACCCTCCTTTCCGGGAATTCATCCTCTTCCTTTGCCGCGACGACTGTATGTGACGGTGGGCACAAGGATGCCTCTTCAGTAACCATCTGTCGGACAACGGGACGGTACGGAAAGGGGGAGTGGCAATGTTGGGTCGCGGTAAGGCCCCGCGCAGCCTTCGGCGGGCAGCGGGGGATCAGCGAGGGGCGGGCAGAACAGCGGCGGTGCCGGCGGTTTCAGGCGCGGTCTGCGGATGGGCGACAGCCAGCGTCCGGGCCGCAGCGCGGGCGGCGCCCAGCACATTGCCCGGCACGATGCCGAGGATCAGCGTGGCGGCTGCGGTGAGGAATACCGACAGCAGCAGCGGCATGGAGGCTCGCTCGACCGCCATCACCGGAGCCCCCTCGGCCGGACGCGCAAACAGGGCCAGAGCGACGCGCAGGTAATAGAAGGCGGCGATGCCGCTGTTGATGAGGCCGATGATGGTCAGCCAGATCATGCCGGCGTGAAGGGCCGCCGAGAAGACGTAGAACTTGCCGAAGAATCCGCCGGTAAAGGGGATGCCGATCAGCGAGATGAGGAAAAAGGCCATGGCGCCGGCCAGCAGCGGCGATCGATAGGCGAGGCCGCGGTAATCGTCGATCAGCGTAAGGCGGTCGTCGTATCCGCCTGCGTGGCTGACGATGGCAAAGACTCCGACGTTCATGGCGGCGTAGGAAACGGCGTAGAAGCTGGCGGCGGCAATGCCTTCCTGCGAAAGCGCGGTGAAGGCGACCAGCAGATAGCCGGCGTGCGCGATGGACGAATAAGCCAGCATGCGCTTGACGTTCTTCTGGCGCAGAGCGCCGAGATTGCCCAGCGTCATGGAGATCGCGGCCAGCCACCAGAGCAGGGGAACCCAGTGCGCGTGCAGGGAGGGCAGGGCCTCAAAAGCGATGCGCAGCAGCACCGCGAAGGCCGCGGCCTTGGGTGCGGTGGACATCAGGCCGACCACCGGCGACGGAGCGCCTTCGTAGACGTCGGGGGTCCACACATGGAAAGGAGCGGCCGAAACCTTGAAGCCGAGGCCGATGACGATCATGGCCAGGCCGACATAGATGAGCGCGGGGAGGTTCGCGCCGGAACCCGCAAGAGCGGCGGCGATGCCATCGATGCGAGTGGTTCCCGTAGCGCCGAAGACCAGCGCGATGCCGTAGAGGAAGAAAGCGGTCGCGAAGGATCCGAGGAGGAAATACTTGAGCGCGGATTCAGGGCTCTTCGCGGTTTTGCGGCGGAATCCAGCCAGGATGTAGGTGGAGATCGACGAGATTTCGAGCCCGACAAAGACCAGCAGCAGCTCGACGGCGCTGGTCATCAGCATCATGCCGACAGCTCCGAAAAGCATCAGCGCGAAAAGCTCGCCGAGGCCCTCGGTCTCGGGGCGCACTGCATCGAGGGTGGTAAGCAGCGAGGCGAGGACGATGCCGGCGATCAGGATGTGAAAGAAGATGCTGAAGGCATCGACGCGCACCACGCCGAAGTAAGCCGTCCCGGGGGGCAGCTGATATTGCCAGCAGCTCACCGCAAGAGCAGCGAGAGCGCCGAGGACGGCCAGCCATCCCAGCGATTTGCGGCTGGCGGTGCGGGGCATGGTGGCATCGGCCAGCATGACCAGGATGCCGAAGACGGTGAGCAGAATCTCAGGAAGGATATAGAGGCTCGAGTTCATGGCGTGACCTTCCCGGCTCCGGGGGTCAGGGGCGCTCCGCTGGACTGAGGTGTTTGCATCGCGGTGACGGCCGGGGGCGCGTTGCCGGCCAGGCCGCTCATCGCGCCGTCGATGGCCTTGATCCAGTAGGGCGAAGCGAGGCCCATGACGAGCATGAGCACGGCCATGGGCCAGAGCGTGATCTGTTCGCGGGCATTCAGGTCGGCGGCGGTACGGTTGACGATGAGCGAGGACTGCTGGCCGTAGAAGATGCGCTGCACCGCCCAGAGCATGTACGAAGCGCTGAGGATGACACCGACAGCCGCAGCCGCAACCCAACCGGCGTGTCCCGGGAAGCTGCCGCTGAGCACGAGGAACTCGCCGACGAAGCCGTTGAACAGCGGCAGGCCGATCAGCGCCAGCGAGGTAACCACGAAGAGCGTCGCGAGCCAGGGCAATTTGCCGGCGAGGCCGCCGTAGAGCGACATGTCGTACGTGCGATAACGCTCATAAAGGAAGCTGACCAGCACCAGCAGCGCGCCGCCGGTCAGGCCTTCGTTGAGGGTCTGGAAGACCGCGCCGTTGAGGCCGGCTACGGCAAAGCAGAAGATGCCCAGGGTGCAGAAGCTCAGATTGCCGAGGATGGAGTAGGCCACCAGCCGGCGCATGTCGGTTTGGGCGAGAGCCAGCATAGCTCCATAGAGGATGCCGATGACGCCGAGGGCGATCATCAGCGGGGCGATGGCGCGGGACTGAGCGGGGAAGAGCCCGAGGTTGAAGCGGAAGATCGAATAGAGGCCCAGCTTGCCCGCGACCACCATGGCCATGGCGGTGGGCGCTTCCTGAATGACATCGGCGAGCCAGCCGTGCAGCGGGAAAACCGGCACCTTGACGGCAAAGGCCACGAGGAAAGCGAGGGACACCCATCCGAGAGCCTGCGCGGTGAAGGTCGGCGATCCGGAAGCAAGAAGGCTTTGCAGGCGGACGAAGTCGAAGGTGCCGGTTTTCGCGTAGAGCCAGAGAATCGCGACCAGGAACAACGCGGAGGGGAGAAAGGTGTAGACGAAGAACTTGAGCGCAGCCTGGCGTCCGCGGCCGGGCCCAAACATGGCGATAAGGATCGCCATGGGCACGAGCGAGAGCTCCCAGAAGCCGTAATAGAGGAAGAGATCGAGCGAGACGAAGACGCCGATCATCGCCGTCTGCTGCAGCAGGAAGAGGAAGTAGAACTCTTTGGTGCGGTTTTCAATGGCGCGCCAGGAGACCAGGACTCCGATGGGCGCGAGGAAGGTGGTCAGCAGCACCAGCCACAGCGAAAGGCCGTCGATGCCGAGGTGATAACGGATGGCGGGGCTGGCGATCCAGGGGTGGTTCTCCTCGAACTGGAAACCGTGGCGGCTGTAATCGAAGTGCGCGGGCAGGTGCAGCGAGAGGACAAACGTCAGGAGCACGACCAGCAGCGTGAAGCCCTGGATCACGCGCCCCCGGCGTGGCAGCAGCGCCACCACGATCGCGCCGGCGGCGGGCACGAAGGTGATCCACGTCAGGATTGAATCGTTCAGCACAATGGCTTCCTCAACAAAACTTCTCCTCGTTCATCCTTCATCGCAGTATGAAATGAGCTGTCCAGCCGAAGTACATGACCGCCAAAGTCAGCGCGGCAAAGAAAGCGAGCCAGCCCGCATACGAGCGGATGTTGCCGGACTGAATGCGCGCCACCAGCGCGCCGAAACCCTGGGCGGTATAGCCGGCGGCCAGCGTGCCGCCGTCGATGACGCCGCGGTCGATCAGGGCGCCGAGCACCCAGCGGGCGATGAACAGAACCGGCGCGACGATGACCGCACCGTAGAATTCGTCGACCCAGTATTTGTTTTTGAGCGTCAGGTACCCGGCGCGGAGGCTTGCGGCCATGCGTTCGGGCAGCTCCGGTTTCGCGCAATACATCAGGTAGGCGGCAAACCATCCCGCCAGCGCGACCAGGGTGGAGACCAGCGCCAGCAGCATCTCGGTCTGCCGGCTGCCTTCGGGCGCAGGGGCCGGTGCGGTGTGCAGGACGCCGGTGGCAATCGCAACCGTGGCCTGCTCATACGGCAGGTGAACGGACTGCACCGCGGGCGCGAGGAAATGCGAGAACCAGTTGCTGCCGCCAAGGGCTTCGGGCCAGCCCATCCAGCCGCCGATCACGGAGAGGATGGCGAGGATGATGAGCGGCCAGAGCATGATCCACGGG
>JBAUGH010000750.1:0-3803 GCA_049679565.1 Acidobacteriaceae bacterium | reverse complement strand
GCGATGTGCCGGCGGCGAAGGCGGCGCTACGCGCACACTTGCCGGCTCGGCTGGCCGACCGGCTGCTGGAGATCGCCCGACCGCAGGGCTGGACGAATCATGCGCTCGAGGAACTGGAGAGCCGGCTGCATGGCTGGACGTTCACGCCCAGCGGGACGGAAGGGTACGAAAAGGCGGAAGTGACGGCGGGCGGGGTGAGCACGAGCGCGCTTTCGGCGCAAACCATGGAATGCCGCGATGTGCGCGGGCTTTATTTCATCGGAGAAGTGGTGGACGTTACCGGGCAGCTGGGCGGATTCAATTTCCAGTGGGCGTGGGCGTCGGGCGCGGCGGCCGGCCGGGCGGTGTAGCAAAGCGAAGGCCCCGACGATCGCTGCTGGAGCGATCATCGGGGCCGGGGTTGGTGGATTCTATTTGCCGGCGAGGGCTTCGACTCTGTCGGTCAGGGCTTCAACACCGGGGAGTTTCTTGCCTTCGAGGAATTCGAGCGACGCTCCGCCGCCGGTGGAGATGTGCTTGATCTGATCGGCGACGCCGGCTTGCTTGACGGCGGCAACCGAGTCGCCTCCGCCGATGATGGAGATGGCGTCCTGATTGGCGGCGACAGCTTTGGCGATGGCGTTGGTGCCGACGGCGAAGCGGGGAAATTCAAAGACGCCGGCCGGGCCGTTCCAGACGATGGTGCGGGCGCCGGCAACGATCTGCTCGACGGCAGCGATGGATTTGGGGCCGATGTCGAGGCCCTGCCAGTCGGCGGGGAAGTTGACGCTCGAGTTCCAGAGCTGAGTTTTAGCGTCGGGGGTAAAGCTGTCGGCGAGGACGTTGTCGACAGGGAGGAGGATCTGGACGCCTTTGGCTTTGGCCTTCTTCAGGGCCTCGGCGGCTACCTGGATCTTGTCCTCTTCCACGAGGGATTTGCCGGTGGTGACGCCTTTGGCGCGGGCGAAGGTGTAGGCCATGCCTCCGACGATGACGAGGGTGTCGACTTTATCGAGCAGGTGATTGATGACTTCGATTTTGCCGGAGATTTTGGAGCCGCCGATGATGGCGACGAAGGGGCGGTTGGGGGCTTCGAGGGCCTTGCCGAGGTAGTTCAGCTCTTTTTCCATGAGCAGGCCGGCGGCCGATTGCTTCACGAAGTGGGTGATGCCTTCGGTGGAGGCGTGGGCGCGATGGGCGCTGCCGAAGGCGTCGTTGACGTAGAGCTCGCAGAGGGCGGCCAGCTTCCTGGAGAATTCTGCATCGTTGGCTTCCTCTTCGGGGTGGAAGCGGAGGTTTTCGAGGAGCAGGACCTGGCCGGATTCAAGCTGGCGGGCAAGCTCTTTGGCGATGTCGCCGATGCAGTCGGGGGCGAAGGCGACGTTGGTTTTGATGCCGATGTCGTGATCGAGCATGGTGCGAAGGCGATCGACCACGGGGCGGAGGGAGTATTTGGGATTGACCTTGCCTTTGGGGCGGCCGAGGTGGGAGGCAAGGATGAGCTTAGCTTTATGGCGGAGCGCGTACTCGATGGTGGGGAGGGTTTCGCGGATGCGGGTGTCGTCGGTAATTTCCGCGCCGTCTTCGGTGAGGGGGACGTTGAAGTCCACGCGCATGAAGACGTGTTTGTGAGCGAGGTCGAGATCGCGAATGGAAAGTTTGGGCATAAAGAGAAGCTCCTCAGTCGTGGGGCGCGGAATGGACAACGGCCTCGGCCTCAATCTCGACGCGCCACGAGGGATTGAGGAGACCGGCGACGACCACCATAGTGGCGGCCGGGCGGACGGAGCCGAAGAACTCGCCGTGGACTTTGCCGACGGCTTCCCAGTCTTCGACGTGGGTGAGATAGATGCGGGTGCGGACGACGTCTTCGCAGCGGGCCTGGGCTTTTTCGAGGGTAGCGCAGACGATTTTCAGGATGTGACGGGTTTGGGTGGCGGCGTCTGCGTCGTCGGCGCCGACCGGGCCGGTACCGGAGACGTAGACGGTTTGGCCGGCGCGCACAGCGCGCGAGAAGCCGATGATGGGTTCGTAAGGAGAAGTACCGGGAATGTTCTGCCGCATCGAAAGCCTCCACACTGGGCGGCCCCGCATTCGGAAAGCAGAACACGGGGCGCCCGGGAAAAGCAGCAGGGGGAGGGCCTGACCTTTAGAGACCCTTCTTCGCGAGGAAGAGGATCAGGTCGCGCACGCGATTGGAGTAGCCCCACTCATTGTCGTACCAGCTGATGACCTTGGCCATGTTTCCGACCACTTTCGTCAGCGGGCCGTCGACGATGGAGGAGCGGTCGTCGCCCTTGAAGTCGCTCGAGACCAGCTCATTGGTGTCGTAGCCGAGGATGCCTTTGAGCTCGCCTTCAGACGCAGCTTTGAGGGCGGCGTTGATGGTGTCTTTGGTGACGGGCTTTTCGGCGACGAAGGTGAGATCGACGACCGAGACGTTGGGGGTGGGCACGCGGATGGCGAAGCCGTCCAGCTTGCCTTCGACTTCCGGGATGACCAGCTTGAGGGCCTTGGCGGCGCCGGTCGAGGTGGGAATCATGGACAGGGCGGCAGCGCGGGCGCGGCGCAGGTCCTTGTGGGGGAAGTCGAGGATGACCTGATCGTTGGTGTAGCTGTGGATGGTGGTCATGATGCCGGAGACGATGCCGAACTTCTCGACCAGAACTTTGACGACCGGCGCGAGGCAGTTGGTGGTGCAGGAGGCGTTGGAGATGACATTGTGCTTCGCAGGATCGTACTTCTTCTCGTTGACGCCGAGGACGACGGTGAGGTCCTCATTGGAGGCGGGCGCGGAGATGATGACCTTCTTCACCGGGCCGCGGAGATGAGCTTTGGCTTTGGTGGCGTCGGTAAAGTGGCCGGTGGACTCGACGACGATCTGGGCGCCGACCGACTCCCAGGGAAGGAGCGCGGGATCTTTCTGGGCAAAGACTTTGAGTTTTTTGCCGTCGATGGAGATGAAGTCCTCGCCGGCGACGATGTCGTTCTTCAGGTTGCCGAGGATGGAATCGTACTTGAGGAGGTGAGCGAGGGTTGCGGGGCTGGTGAGGTCGTTGACGGCGACGAATTCGATGTCGGGATTGCCGAGCGAAGCGCGGAACACGTTGCGTCCGATGCGTCCGAACCCATTGATACCAACCTTGACGGCCATAGAGCGTCTCCTTGCAGAAAATTGGCGTACAGCCACGATGTCTGGGGTTCGGGTCTCATGGAACAGTGTCAGTAGAAAACGCCCGAAACCACCCAATTTCCGATGCTAGCACCACAGTCAAGGGAAAAAAGGGAGGGCGCGAAAACATTGCGGATTTTTGCGTACGAACGTCATGTTGCGGGGAGATAAAAAGCGTGCTGGAAAAGGTACATACGCGGGGGGAACGTTTGCGGCAGGTGCGGGTCTGTGTTACACCCAGGATATGCGCGAATGGATGCGCGAACGCATGAGACGACGTTCGAAGCGTGGGCCGAACACCTCGGAGTCCACCGGGAAAATCGGGCAGGAACTGCCCCCGAATCAACCAGCTCCGTTACAGCCTTCGTACCATGGAGGCGGAACGGGAGCGAAGCCGCCGGAAGACACAGAGCCGGAATCCCTTGAGCCGGAATCGGTTGCATCGGTATCGGCTGAACCGGAAC
The DNA here is from genome assembly GCA_049679565.1 of Acidobacteriaceae bacterium. Lineage (GTDB taxonomy): Bacteria > Acidobacteriota > Terriglobia > Terriglobales > Acidobacteriaceae > Palsa-343. The sequence goes on along the minus strand of JBAUGH010000750.1, from coordinate 188 downwards.
CGGAGAGCCAGGCCCACAGCGGGCCGGCTGCGGCGCCGGAAGGGAAGGCGGCTCCGAAGATAGTGATGGAGACGCAGCCGGAGTCGCTGGCGACGCCTCCGCCGGAGCAGGCGGCGACGGCCAACAAGGGGGCGCGAGGCTACGTGGTGCTGACGATCGGGTTGCCGGGATCGGGCAAGACGACGTGG
>JBAUGH010000749.1:0-7581 GCA_049679565.1 Acidobacteriaceae bacterium | reverse complement strand
GCTCCAGTGAAGCTCGGGTTGTCGTATATCTCGATTTTGACCGGCTCTCCGCTGCCGGACGGCGCGGAGAAGTTGGTCTGGCGCATCATGTCATCGGGGGTGGGCAGGCCGGCGTCGTAGAGGACGTTGACCTTGCCGGCGAGCGCATCGGAGAGGCCGGTCATGATGCTGATGGGGGCGAAGGCATCGACGTGTGAGCTGCCGCCGCCGCCCGGGACAGCCGGCCAGGCATCGGGGCCGAGAACCGCGATGGTGTGGAGTTTGCCTGCATCGAGGGGCAGCAGATGGCCCTCATTCCTGAGGAGGGTGATGCTCTCCAGGGCTTCCTCGAGTGCGACTCCGCGGGCCTGCTGGCTGAAGCGGGCAACGTCGAACTCGGTCTGATCGCGATCGAGGAAGCCAAAGCGAATGGCGGCGCGAAAGATGCGGCGGACTTTATCGTCGATGGTGGCCTCGGAGACCTCGCCGTTCCTGACCGCGGGAAGGAGGTTCTTCGGATTCATGAATTTCCCGGATGGCATTTCAAGGTCGAGGCCGTTATTGGCCGCGCCGCCGGCGGAGTAGGTGGCATCCCAGTCGGACATGAGGATGCCGTTGAAGTGCCACTCGCCTTTCAGGATGTCGAGATTGAGGTGCTTATTCTGGGTGGCGTGGACGCCGTTGAGGAGGTTGTAGGAGTTCATGACGGCGCCGGCGTGGCCCTCTTTTACGGCGGCCTCGAAGGCGGGGAGATAGATTTCCCGCAGGGTGCGCTCATCCATGTCGGAACTGACGTTGTGACGGTCGTACTCCTCGTTGTTGGCGTCGAAGTGTTTGACGGTGGCGATGACGCCTTCGCTCTGTACGCCGCGAATGTACGCGGCGGCGGTCTGGCCGGAGAGATACGGGTCTTCGCCGAAGTACTCGAAGTTGCGGCCATTCATGGGTGCGCGATAGATGTTGATGCCGGGACCGAGGAGGAAATTCACGCCGCGGGAACGGGCGTCGAGTGCGATGGACTCGCCCATCTTCAGGGCAAGGGCGGGATCCCACGCGGCAGCGAGGGCGATGCCCCCGGCATAGGCGGTGTCGGGACCCCAGGTGCGCACGCCTTCGGGACCGTCGCTCATTTTGAGCATGGGAAATCCGGCGGAGGGTTCAGCGCGGATAAACATATTGTCGAGGCCGCCGATGAGCTCGAGCTTCTGCTGCAGGGTGAGTTTGGCGATCATGGCGTCCACTCGCTGCTCGATGGCGGGACTGTCGGGGACCGGCGCCTGGGCAGGAGCCGGCAGCGCGAAAGCAGAGCCGAGAAGGAATGCAACAAGGCCAATCGTTTGTTTACGCACGTATCGCTCCAGAGCCAGCGCACACCAGCCTCGCAGAGGGGGCGTGGTTTGTAAAGACGGAAAGATGCGGGAGAGATTACCGGACGATCGGATCGAAAACAGTTGTCACCCGCGCATCGGGTTCCGCAGGTCATCGCGCGGGCATAGTTCCCTCAGTTGGCTCGAGGTCGAGTTGTTTGCCGAGCCGAGCAGCCTGGCGCAGGAGATGGCGGTCGTCGTTATAGGCGGCGATGAGTTGGAGTCCTGAGGGGGAGGGCAGAGCGATGGCGGGATTGCCGCCAAGACTGACGGGCGTGGTGAGGCGCAGGAAGCGAGGGCGGGCCTGGCTGTGGTCCGCTGCAGCAAGGAGACGGCGAAAGGGGACCGTGGGAGAGAGGATGAAGTCGCAGGTTTCGAAGAGCTGCTCCTGCTGGAGGCGAAAGTTCTGATGGCGTTCGCGCAGGCGACGGAGTTCTTCTTCGCCGATTGAAGCGCCCCACGCGAGGCGTGCGGAAATGCCTTGCTCGAATTCGCCGTAGAAGCCGGCGTGCAGACGCGAGGCCTCGGAGGCCTGGATGGGGGCGTAGATGTCCCATGCGTCGGACCAGAAAACCGGTTCGATGGGACAGATGACCGTCGCAATGCCGGGCAGGCGGGAGAGGCGATCCTGCCAGAGTTCCATCGCCTGCAGGATTTCGCGCTCGCACAGATCCAGCAGCGGGCCGGCGAGGACGCCAATGCGGAGGGGCGAGGCCGGGGGACGTTCGGGCGGGAGATCGAAGAGAGATTCCGCGAGCAGGGGCGCGTCGCGGAGGTCGCGAAAGAGCCAGCCGAGAGTGTCGAAGGAGGCGGCCAGGTGACAGCCGCCGGTCCAGTCTCCAACACCGAGGGAGGCGCGATACCCGGCAAGGCCGCAGAGGGATGCCGGAGCGCGAATCGAGCCGCCCGTGTCGGTGCCGATGCCCGCAAGAGCGGAGCCTTCCTGGATTGAGGCAGCGGTGCCGCTGGAAGAGCCCCCGGTGAGGAGCGCGGGATCGGAGGGCTGCAGGCAATCCCCGTAATCACGGTTTTCGCCGGTGATGCCATAGGCAAGCTGGTGGAGGTGAGTCTTGCCGACGATGACGGCCCCGGCCTGGCGGAGTCGCGCGGCCACCCAGGAGTCAGACGACGCGATCGGATTGTGGCCGGCATAGAAGCGGGAGCCGGCACTGGTCCGAAAGCCCTGGAGATCGAAGCAATCCTTGAGCGAAATGGGGACACCGTAGAGCGGCAGGGACTCCCCGGCGGCCGCGCGATCCATCTGGCGACGGGTTTCGGCCAGGGTCCAGTCGGGATCAACAACGATATAGCTATTGTGGCTGGCGTTGCCGTTGACCCGGGAAAGAGCGAGGCTGGCCTGGGCGAGGGGATCGGTTTCGCCGGAGCGATAAGCAGTCAGCAGGGCAGCAAGAGGCGAGAGCGCCATGATCGCATTGTAGCCAGCGGAAGGGCGCGAGGCGCGACGCCCGGCGATACCGGAATTCGGGTCGCCAATTCATGGAATTGTAACCGCCCGTGTGCGCGGAAGCCTTATATTTTCAGCTATGTCCGCCGAACCGCTTACGCTTGAAAGCGTACCGGGGCAGGCTCCGGGGTGCCGTATTCTGCGGCTGACGGGTCCGCTCACGATGAACGGTCTGTTCGATTTTCAGAGCACGCTGCGGGCCGATCCGCCGGACGCGCTGATCCTGGACCTGACGGGCGTGCCCTATATGGATTCGGCAGGGATGGGCGCAATCATCAATTACTTTGTCTCATGCCAGCGGCACGGGAAGCGGCTGATTGTGGCGGGCGTAAACGGGCGAGTGATGGAGTTGTTCAAGATGACGAAGGTGGATGGCCTGCTGACGCTCAAGCCCACAGTCGCCGAGGCCGAGCAGTCGATCTGACGCGCGGGTGGTCAGGGCGAGCCGTCTGAGCCGCGCCAGGGTGTGAAGCGCGGCAACCAGCGAGGCACGTGGTCACGGTAGCGGTCATACTGGCTTCCATAGGTGCGCCGTAGAGTCGGCTCTTCATACAAACAGACAAAAAGGTGCGACGCCAGCCAGGCGCCTGCCGTGTAGACGAGAAGAGACACGTTGCCGAAGCAGAGCACCTGCCCGAGCAGCATGGCGAGGATTGCCACGTACATGGGATTGCGAACGAAGCGATAGAGTCCCGTGACGACCAGGGTTTCGGTGGGAAAGAACGGAGCCGGGGTTCCGCGCCCCTTACGGACGAAGCGAGTGAAACAGTCCAGCAGACCTGCCGTTCCGGCGGTGAGGAGAAGGGCGCCCAGGATGCGGAGAGGGGTGGAATCCCAGAACGGGTAGTTGCGGCGCCAGCCCGAGATCAGCCAGGGAACGAGGACAGCGACGGTTCCGGGGGCAAGAAAGAAGAACAGGGTGGTGACGGCTGTGGCGGAAATGCGTTTCATGGAGACCTCTCAGGAAAGGAGCGGAAAGAGCGCGGCGAGTCTCCGGTCGACCAGGGCGAGTTTTGCCCTGAACCGCATCTCGCGATGAGAATAAACCAGAGAGGGGAGAATCGACCGTCCATGAAGAGATTTCTGGTGATGTTGCTGATGGTGGGCGCGGGGTTGGGCTGGAGCGCGCACGCCGTGCATGCGCAGGAAGTAAAGATCCCTTATGTAGCGCCGCGGCCCGCGAACACGCTGGTGATGCTGCCGGACGGGTCGACCGTGCACGTAGAGCTGGCGACGACCGAAGCGGAGCAGGAGTACGGACTCATGGGGCGGACCAGCCTGCCGGAGGGGCGGGGCATGCTATTCGTCCACCACGACATGGCAAAACACGCCTACTGGATGTATCACTGCAAAATGGCGCTGGACATCGTGTGGATGGACGCGGCACACCGCATCGTGGAGATGTCACCGGACACGCCGCCGTGCCGCGGCGCCGCAAGCACGTGCCCCGGCTATGGAGGACATCAACCGTCCCAGTACGTGCTGGAGCTGCCGCCGGGCTCCATTCAAAAGCACAACCTGGCCGTGGGAGAAACAATCGAGTTCCAGCTGGGGTAGGGGAGACTGAATGCAGCCCTGCCTCCAGCCGACAGTCGATGCTGAAGCGGGCAGCCCGGATTAGCGCTTCTTTTTCGCGGGCTTCTTTGCCCTGGGAGCGGGCTTCGCCGCCTTCTTCGCGGCGGGCCGAACGACCTTGGCGGGCTTCGCCGGTTTGCGCGCGGGTGCGGAGGCCTGCCTTTTAGGGGCAGGCTTCTTCGCCGCAGGCTTCGCTGCCGCTTTCGCCCGCGCAGGCGCGACCTTGACGGCTGGCCGTGCGGATTTTGCGGGTGTCGCTGGCGGTTTTGCCGGCGCCTTTGCGGCCGCCGGTACAGGCCTGGCGGGAGTTCCGGCTTTGGCTGCGGCTTTCGGCGGCTGCGGCGCCTCCGGCTTTGCGGCTACCTTGGCAGCCCTGGCTGGCGGCGGCGGAGCGGTTTTCGCTGCCTTGCCCGCGGGCCTGGCGGGAGCGGAGGCTTTCTTTGCCGGAGGGAGAGCAAGAGAGTTGTCCTCCTGGTCTTCTTCTTCCTCCGCCTCGTCGTCGTCTCCGGTAGCCACCGGGGGCTCGACTTCCTCTTCGTCCTCGATTTTGGGTTCGGCGCGGCGGCCTCGCGGGCGGCGGATGACCACGGGCGGTGGCGGCGCGGGCGGCGAGTACGGTTCCAGGAACGCGCGAATCTCTTCCTCGGTGGTGAGTTTCCCATCCATGAACTGGAAGAAGAGCATCTCGGCGATGTTGCCGTATTCGGGCAACTCGGGCGTGATGCGCATCTCGGCCATGAGGGCAACGGGAATCTTTTGTCGTGCTTCCGGCCAGACATTGAAGAAGTTGTTGAACTTCTCCCGCACCTGGGGGTTTTTCGAACTGTAAGCCAGCCAGAGAACCGCTTCCGGATGAGAGCCGACCATGAGCTTCCAGGCGACCGAAGCTGTTGCGGCCGATTTGCCGAGAAGTTCCTTAGCAAATTCCCTGGCAGACGGCTCGAGGTGATTCCACTGATCGACGAAGCCGCGGCGCGGGAAAAGGCGCTTGAGGCCAGCGACGTCTTTGGGCTGCATCTTCGCCGTCAACAGTTCGATGTGGGCGGCGGACGGATCGGGCGTGACACCGAGCATCAGCAGTTTAATGAGGATCTTGTTCAGTTCGTCCAGGCCTTTGACATCGGCTTTGCCCGCGGTCCATGCAGGGCAGAGTGCCTTCATCCACCCCTCGGATTCGAGAGCGCGGAGAACCCGAAGGGGGTCCTCTTCGTGGGCGATCTCTTCCAGTTCGTAACCGCGGGAGAAGGCGGATATCTGATCGATGAGGCCTTCGTCTTTAGCATTCTGGTAACGTGCTTTGGTCCGCTCATCCATTTCCCAACCGGTTCTCGCTGAAAAGCGGATGGCGCGCACCATGCGGGAAGGGTCTTCAATGAAGCCGTAGTTGCTGGCCAGGCGAAGGTGGCGGGTCTCGATGTCGGCGAAGCCGTTCAGGGGATCAAGGAGGAGCCCCCAGGAGCCCTCGTTGAGGGAGATGGCCATCGCATTTGCGGTGAAATCACGGCGGCGCAGGTCTTCGAGAATGGGCGCCCAGTGGTAGACGGGCTTGGCTGGTTTTGGATATTCCTCGCGCCGCGAGCTGGAAATTTCGACCCGGACGCTCCCGGGGAACCAGAAAAAGAGAGTTCGGGAGGGTTCGTGATCGCCCCAGAACGCAGCGCCTGCCTTCTCCAGCGATTTCCGCAACTTCAGGGCATTTCCCTGAACGGAAAAATCGAGATCCCGGACCGGGAATCCGCTGGTGAGATCACGAACGGCCCCGCCGGTGAGGAAGACGGTCATGCCGGCGTCGCGGGCGGCGTCACGAACGTGACCGATGGCGTTTTGCTGGGCTGGGGAAAGGCGATTTTCGAGAAGGTAGATGTAGTCGGGCATTGTGCTGGTGTATGCTTCTGCCGAGACGCATGAAGCGCCTCATTTCCCCCGGAAGATGGTCCCTAAATCCAAGTGGTTGAGATACTTATGGGACACACGAACAGCAATCCAAACTAACAATGTAACATAAGGGCGCACCCTGGAGCTACGGTCGCTGCACTATTTTTGATGCTTCGGGCACCGGGTGTGCAACAATCCACGTTTCCCTGGTTCTATCTTTGCGAGCCCGATGTCTTCCAGCCGTAAAAAGGCGATCTTCCGTAAGTATTCCCGCGACTGGATAGCGGGGTACGTGCCGTTGAGCGGTTTTGTGGAAGAGGGACGGGTCGAGATGCTGGGCCTGGACGGAAAGGTGGTGCACCTGGCCGTCGACGACCTGAAGTGGATCTGCTACGTGCGGGACTTCAATTCCGGCGAGCTGAACAATCCGGAGCGGCTGGTGCGGAAGACGTTCGCGGGAAGGCCGCGGGGGGAAGGGTTGTTCGTTCGGGCGCGGATGAAGGATGGCGATTTGCTCGAAGGCGTGGCGGCAAATGATGTGAGCCTGGTGAGCAGCGAAGGCGTGTTTCTGACGCCGCCGGACCTGCGGTCGAACACGCAGCGGGTGTGGATTCCGCGCAGCTCGCTGGAGGAATTGGATGTAGTGGCTGTGGTGGGAGCAGCCAGGCGGAAGGTTCCCCTTCCGGCGCTGCAAAGGGAAGAAGAAGCACAGGAAAAGCTGTTCTAGGCCGGTCCTCCTAAGGCCCTCAGCGAGCACCCTCTTTAGCTGCCCCCCATCCGGGAGCTATCCTCATCTGACGAATTGATGGATTCGCGGGGGATGAACATGAACGTTGCGTTTCTTGGATTGGGAAGAATGGGGACCCCGATCGCGCGGCTGCTGGTGAAAAGCGGCGCGCCATTGACCGTATGGAATCGGACAGCCTCACGCGCGGAACCGCTGGTGAAAGACGGCGCTCAGGTGGCTGCGACCGCGGCCGACGCTGTCGGCGATGCAGACGTCGTCTTCACGATGTTGATGGACGACAGAGCGCTGGACGAGGTTCTCGGGAAGGATGGCGTCCTGGAGCGCCTGAAGAAGGGTGTGATTCACGTGTCTCTGAGTACCCTGAGCGTTGGGTTCTCGAGAAAGCTGTCGGATGAGCACCAGAAGCGCGGGCTGCATTTCGTGGCCGCGCCGGTCTTTGGCAGACCTCATATCGCGGAGGCAGCAAAACTGTGGATTGCGGTGGGCGGCGCTGAGGCTGCGGTTGCAACCGTTCGACCCTTGCTGGAAACCTTCAGCCGCGGGATCACCGTGGTGTCCGAAAATCCCTGGAG
>JBAUGH010000748.1:0-2747 GCA_049679565.1 Acidobacteriaceae bacterium | reverse complement strand
TTCTGTCGCTGATCCGGGAGCGGACGAACACTGCGTTGTAAGAAGCAGCCTGTGACCGGTAGCCAATGGCTGACGCGGTATCGTAGTTGAGTGAACGGGCTCATCATTGTCGACAAGCCGGGTGGGATGACGTCGCATGACGTGGTGGCGCGGGTGCGCCGGGCTACGGGCGAGTCGTCGGTGGGACATCTGGGGACGCTCGATCCGATGGCGACGGGCGTGCTGCCGCTGCTGCTGGGGAAGTACACGCGGCTGGCGCAATTCTTCAATGCCAATGCGAAGGCGTATACGGGCGCGATCCGCTTCGGGTTTGCGACGGATACGTATGACGCCGAGGGACATGTGACAGGCGAGGTGCGCACGGTCGTACTCGATGCGGAGGAGGTGCGGGCCGAGGCAGCGCGGTTTACCGGAGAGATCGAACAGTCGCCGCCGCCGTTTTCCGCGAAGAAGGTAGAAGGGAAGCCGGCGTACAAGCTGGCGCGGGCGGGGAAGGCTCCCGAACTGAAGCCGGTACGAATTACGGTGGAGGCGTTCACGATCGAGAGGGTGGAAGGCGACCGGGCGGAGTTCACGTTGCGGATTTCGTCGGGCGGCTACGTTCGGTCGATTGCGCACGCGATGGGACAGGCGCTCGGCTGTGGGGCGCATCTGGCGAGCCTGCGGCGCACGCAGGCGGGGCCGTTCACCCTGGAGCAGGCGCTGACGCTCGGGGAGGTGGAGACGCGGGCGGCGGAGGGGACGCTTGTCGAGCGGATGCCGCATCCGCGAACACTGCTGCCGGAAATGCCGGCGGTGACCGCGGACGCAGCGACGCTGGGACGCCTGCGGAACGGAATGCAGGTGAATCTGCCGGAGTATTCAGGGGCGGCTGTGGTGCGGATCTTCGAAGGCCAGAGGGAACTGGTGGCGGTGGGGAAGCGGGTGGCGGGGACCCTGTTTCAGCCATTCGTGGTGCTGTGCTGACCGCACGGGCGGACCCGGCTGGCGCCGGACGGTCTCTTGCGCGAAGGTCGAGTTACCGAAGGGAAGCATGAAGCGCTCGCACAAGCGCCGCTATTTGTGGAGCAGCGGGAGCAGGAGCGGGAGGAAGTTCTGTGCGAGCAGGGTGTCACCCCTGGCTGTGGGGTGGATACCGTCTTCCTGGATGGCGCCGGGGATGGTGTAGATGTTGGCGTAGAGCATGGGCAGTAGTCGGACGCGGTACTTCGCCGCGGTGAGGCGGTAGGTTTCGTCGAACTGGTGGATGTAGTCGGGGCCGTAGTTCGGCGGGAGGGTGATGCCGGCAAGGAGGACCTTGCTGCCGGCGTGGACGAGGGTGGCGACGATGGTGTCGAGGTTACGGCGGGTGTCGGTGATGGGGATGCCGCGGAGGCCGTCGTTGCCGCCGAATTCAACGATGACGATGGCAGGGTGGAGGCGGAGGATTTCGGGGAGGCGGTCGACGCCGTCCTTGGTGGTGTTGCCGCTGATGCCGGCGTTGACAACGTGGTAGTGGTAGCCGCGGGCGTCCAGATCGTGTTGCAGATCGTCAGGATAGGTATGGCCGGGAGCGACGCCCAGGCCGGCGGTGATGCTGTCGCCGAAGCAGGCAATGACGGGGAGCGCGCTCGAAGGAACGGAAGGGGGCGCGGCCGCGTAGGAGATGATGGAGAAGAAGAGGAGCGCAGCCGAGGTCGCCAGAGGGCGGGGCACGAGAACAGTTTAGCAATCTCGCCAGTGTTAGAAGTGTTCTACATAGGTATGTGAGACAGGAGCGCGGATGATCGAGGTACAGGGGCTGAAGAAGTCGATCCGGAACGGGGCGCGGACGGTGGAGATTCTGCGCGGGATCGACCTGACGATACCGAAGGGGCAGTTTGCCGCGATCATGGGCGCGAGCGGAAGCGGGAAAAGCACGCTGCTGGGATTGCTGGCGGGGCTGGATACACCGTCGGAGGGCGAAGTGATCCTGGACGGGGTGGCGATCAGCCGGCTGGAGGAAGACCAGCTGGCGGAGGTGCGGGGGCGGCGGATCGGCTTTGTCTTCCAGTCGTACCAACTAATCCCGACGCTGACGGCGCTGGAAAACGTGATGCTGCCGTATGAACTGAATGCGCGGGGCGATGCGCGGAAGAAGGCGGAGGCGCTGCTGGCCGCGGTGGGATTGCAGGACCGGCTGCAGCATTATCCGGTGCAGCTTTCGGGCGGAGAACAGCAGCGGGTGGCACTGGCGCGGGCGTTTGTGCTGGAGCCGCCAATTGTGCTGGCCGACGAGCCGACGGGGAATCTGGACTCGGCGAACGGGCAGCATGTGCTGGAGCTGCTGGGCCAGCGGCAGCGGGAGTCGGAAACGACGCTGGTGCTGGTGACGCATGATCCGCAGATTGCGGAGCGCGCTGATCGGCGGATCGTGCTGAAGGATGGGCTGGTGGTTGCGGACGATCTGCGAGATGCGGGCCTTCCGGCGGCAGCGAATTCCGCGGAGACGGCGCGATGACCGAAGATACGGAGCATCTGAAGCCGGCGCTGCCGTGGGGGACCGCGGCTCGGATTGCGTGGCGGGAACTGCGCGCGGGGAAGACGAAGTTTGTTTTCGTGCTGCTGTCAGTGGCGGTGGGTGTGGCGGCGCTGACCGGGGTGCGGGGATTCAGCACCTCGTTCTCGCGTGCGCTGCTGGATCAGGCGCGAAGCATCATGGCAGGGGATTTGTCGGCGCGGATGTTTCGGCAGGCGACTCCGGCGGAGTTGACACAGCTGAATGCGCT
>JBAUGH010000747.1:0-1831 GCA_049679565.1 Acidobacteriaceae bacterium | reverse complement strand
GTCGAGCCCGTAGATACCGGGCAGGTCGATGAGGATGAGGTCGCTGCGGCCGATGCCGTTGAGGCGGCCGATGCGCTGCTCGACCGTGACGCCGGGATAATTGGCCACCTTCTGGCGCAGGCCGGTGAGGCGATTGAACAGCGTGGATTTGCCGGAGTTGGGCGGCCCGACCAGGGCTACGGTACGGATTTTGCCCTCGACCCGCGGTTCAAGCGGGAGGTCGATGGTCGGTGTGGTGCAGCAGTCGCTCATGCCTGTCTCGGTGTTTCGTACTCCCGAACCCGAATTGCCTTCGCCGTGTCGCGCCGCAGCGCCACTTCGAAGCCATCAATCGAGTACACCGTGGGATCGCCCGCCGGTGCCCGCCGAACCACGATCACGCGCGCCTCCGGAACGAAGCCCATGTGCATGAGGTGATGCTGGATTTCCCCAGGCAGGTCGAGAGACTCGACAACCCCGATGGTCCCAATGGGCAATTCGCTCAGCAGACTCAACTTCCATGCTCCGGACAGTTCAACTTCGTCCGTAGTTTCGGCACCGAAATTCGATAATAGCGCAATTGCGACCATTTCGCTCCTATATTGCGAAGGATACGGTCGCTCCTGCAGATGCCGCCGTGATTGATGTCACACCAGACAGGGAGAAAACGGCCCCGGTGCCCAGTGAGGAACCTGTTCCACAACGGCCCCCACTGCCCTGCCCGGGTTCCTGTACCATCAGAATAGTTCCGCCTCCTGGCCTCTCCTCTGCCCCTTTGTCGTTTATTTGCAACATTTCTGCGTGGAGTTGAAGTTCGCATGGTTCGTGTGATGTCGCTTCGCAGGCCGGTACTGGCACCGGCTCTGGCTCAGATTTCCCTCATCCTTTCTCTTGCCCTTGTGTCTCTGGCCTTTGTGCCGGTCCCGCTGCAGGCGGCTGTCAGCAGTGCGGCTGCCGCTGGCGCGGCCGGGGCGGCTGGCGGCAAGAAACCGGCGGAGCCTGCTCCGGACAGTCTGACCTTCACCAACGGGGACCACCTCTCCGGGAAGCTGGTGCGCGCGGTGGGGGATGAAGTGGTCTTCCACAGCGAGATCCTCGGAGACGTGACGATCAAGTGGGAGCAGATTCGCGAGCTCCACACCGAAACCCGGCTGGCGGTGCTCGAGCGCAGCGTGCTGCTGCACCACCGCCATCTGCCCGCCGGGATTCCGGAGGGCTCGCTCACGGTTGCCGACCAGCTGATCACGGTGCACCCCGCGAGCGGCGCCACGATCGCGCCGATCCCCCTCAAGTCCGCCGAATACGTCGTCGACGAGACGACGCTGAAGAAGCAGATTGCGGGTCATCCCGGCATGTTTGCCGGCTGGAATGGCGCGGTCACGGGAGGGGCCACGGTCGTGCAGGCTACGCAGGATCAGTACACCTTTGCCGGGTCCGTGAGCCTCACGCGCATAACCCCCACGGTGACCTGGCTCAACACCGATACCCGCACGCAGATCGATTTCAGCGGCTCCTACGGGAAGATTATCCAGCCGGCGTACGCGAGCGACGGGGTCATGACTCCGGCCAGCAGCTCGAAGAGCAGCATCTATCACGCCGAAGCGGAGCGCGACGGCTACTTTTCGCCACGGGTCTATCTGCTGGCGCAGACCTCGTTCGACCACAACTTCGCCCAGGATCTCGACCTGCAGCAGATTTACGGAGCCGGCATCGGGTGGACGGCGATCAAGAACCCGATCCAGGAGCTGGACGTGAAATCGACGCTGCAGTACGAAGGGCAGACGTTCATTGCGGCGACGGCCGGGCAGGATCAGAACCTGATCGGTTCGACGTTGAACAGCACCTGGGCGGC
>JBAUGH010000746.1:0-8867 GCA_049679565.1 Acidobacteriaceae bacterium | reverse complement strand
GAACTACCGGGATCACGCGGTGGAGTCGCACATGGAGATTCCGAAGGTGCCGACTATCTTTATGAAGCTGGTGTCGGCGGTGATCGGGCCGGAGGAGGCGGTGCGGATTCCGGCGATGACCCGGCAGCCGGATTATGAGGTGGAGCTGGCGATTGTGATCGGGAAGGCGGGGCGGAGGATTCCGGCGGAGCAGTGGGAAGAGCATGTGTTCGGGTACACGATTCTGAACGATGTGAGCGCGAGGGATGTGCAGCTGGCGACGTCGCAGTGGACGCTGGGGAAGAGCTTCGACACGTTTTGTCCGATCGGGCCGGCGATCGTAACGAAGGATGAGATGGGCGATCCGCACCGGCTGGATATTTGCCTGTCGATTGGGGACGAAGTGCTGCAGCACTCGAATACGAGGGAGCTGATTTTCAAGGCGCCGGAGCTGATTGCATACATCTCGTCGGTGACGGCGCTGGAGCCGGGCGACATTATCAGCACGGGGACGCCGGCGGGGGTGGGGCTGGGGCGGAAGCCGCAGCGGTGGCTGCAAGCGGGCGAGACGATGGTGGCGGAGATTGAGGGGATCGGAGTACTGCGGAATCCCGTGGCGGCGGCTGACTGATTGCCGGCCGCACGGGCGGACGCGCTTCGCGCAATGGAACCGGGAGGGGTTATTTGGAAGGAGCAGGCGGGAAGCTGACGGAGCGGCGGTATGTGTGGCCGCTGATTCTGGTGACGAGCCTGTTTCTGCTGTGGGCCGTCGGCGTCAATCTCAATGACATTCTGATTCCGCACCTGAAGCGGCTGTTTGGGCTGACGGATTTTCAGTCGTCGTTCATCCAGGTGGCGTTTTTCGGCGGATATTTTCTGGCGGCGTGGCCGGCGGGCTGGGTGGTCAGCAAGCTGGGCTACCAGCGGGGGATCATCTGCGGGCTGCTGATCTGCGCGACGGGCGCGTTCCTGTTCCTGCCGGCAGCGTCGGTGCATGTGTACGCGGCGTTTCTGGCGGCGCTGTTCATTCTGGCGTGCGGGCAGTCGTTTCTGGAAGTTTCGGCGAACCCGTATGTGACGTTTCTGGGTCCGCCGGAGACGGCGGAGCGGCGGCTGAACACGGCGCAGTCGTTCAATGCGCTGGGGTCGGTGCTGACGCCGTTTTTCGGGGCGTGGCTGATTCTGGGGCGGGCGCACCGGCTGGCCGGGACAGCGCCGCCGGCGCAGGTGGAAGCCGAAGTGGTGCGGCTGCCGTACCTGATCATCGTGGCGATTTTTCTGTGCATGGCGGTGCTGATCGGGCGGGCGCATTTGCCGAAGATCAGGGAAGAGCCGGTCGAAGGCTCGCCGTCTCTGGCGCAGCATGTGCTGCGTTTCCCGCATCTGGTGAAGGGGGTGCTGGCGCAGTTTTTCTATGTGGGCGCGCAGGTGGGGGTAGCGAGTTTTGTGATTCGCTTCGTCGAGTTTGCGCATCCGGGGACGAGCGACGTGGAGGCGGCGAATTATCTGAAGCTGCACCTGCTGGCGTTCATGATCGGGCGGTTTGGGGGATCGGCGCTGATGAAGCGGGTGCGGCCGGCGGCCATGCTGGCGACGTTTGCGGCAGGGTCGCTGGTATCGGTGGCGATGGTGCTGCTGTCGCGGGGGCCGGCGGCGCTGGCGGGGATTGTGCTGCTGGGGTTCTTCCACTCGATCATGTTCCCCACGATTTTTGCGCTGAGCATCCGGCATCTGGGGCCGGCGACGGGGAAGGGATCGTCGCTGCTGGTGATGGCGATTATCGGGGGAGCGATTTTCCCGGCGATCATGGGGCGGATTTCGGATGCGACGAATATCCAGATGGCGTTTCTGGTGCCGCTGGCGTGCTACGTCTTTGTGCTGTATTTCGGGGGCTGGGGGTACAGGGTGAAGGGCGAGCCGAGTGCCAGCTATTAGCTACTAGCCACTAGCTGTTAGCCAGTCCCCGGTGATCTGTGGACAGTGCCCATGGGAGCAGCGAGCGAGACGCCGGAGGACCAGGCGGCATCCGAAACGGATATGGACTTGATTGTGAAACCGCCGGTGTTACCGATGCTGGCGAAGCGTGTCGAGGAAATTCCTGCGGCCGGGGAGTGGATCTTCGAGCCGAAGTGGGACGGGTTTCGGACGCTGGTGTTTAAGGATGGCGACGAAATCCTGCTTCAGAGCCGGGATGAGAAGTCGCTGAACCGGTATTTTCCCGAGATGCTGGAGCCGCTGCGGGCCGAGCTGCCGCGGCAATGCGTGCTGGATGGCGAGCTGGTGATCGCGCGGGCGGGGCGGCTGGATTTCGATGCGCTGCAGTTACGAATTCATCCGGCGGCGTCGCGGGTGAAGAAGCTGGCCGAGGAGACGCCGGCGTCGGTGGTGTTCTTCGACGTGCTCTGCGAAGGGAAGCGGGATTTGCGGGGCGAGCGGTTTGAGAAAAGAAGAGCTCGGCTGGAGACGATGCTCCGTGGAGCGAAGGATCCGGTGCACATCACGCCGGCGACGCGGGAGCGAACGGTAGCCCTCGACTGGTTCCGGCGATTTGACGGCGCGGGCCTCGATGGCGTGGTGGCGAAGGCGGTCCATGGCGTCTACGAGCCGGACAAGCGGGTGATGCTGAAGGTGAAGCACGAGCGCGACTGCGACTGTGTGGTGGCGGGGTTTCGCTGGTACAAGGACGCGGAAGGGTCGGCGATTGGATCGCTGCTGCTGGGGCTGTATGACGAGAACAGGGTGTTGCAGCACGTGGGAGTGTGCGCCAGCTTTACGCGGGAAAAGCGGGCGGAGCTGGTTGGGTTTCTGGAGCCGTGGCGGAAGCAGGCGCTGAAGGATCATCCGTGGAAGGGATGGGCAGAGGCGGAGGGCGAGACTCGGAAAGACGGGGGGCGGATGCCGGGCGCGCAGAGCCGCTGGAGCCAGGGGAAGGATTTGTCGTGGGAGCCGCTGCGCCCGGAGCTGGTAGTGGAGGTGGCGTATGAGCACATGCAGAGCGGGCGCTTCCGGCACATGGCGCATTTTCGGCGGTGGCGGAAGGACAAGCGGCCGGAGGATTGCACCTATGCGCAACTGGAGGTGGTGGCTCCGGAGGAGCTGGCCATGTTGAGCCGATAGCGGACATGCGAGCTCAGGGAGCGGGTTGGGAACGAAGGCGCCGGCGATCAGTCGACGGAAGCAGCGTGCAGATAGGGCACGATCTGCTGGTCAGTGCCGAGGATGTGATCGAAGAGCCAATCGGTGAGAATCGTGATGACCTTCAGAGAGGGTGCGCCGAGGGCGCCTTTGCGCCACAAGGCATGCAGGTCGGCAACTTTGGCGCGCATCCGATTGTGCTGCCGCTTATGGACCGCCGCGTGGGGGTAGGCGGTGCGGTCGAAGAGCTCCTCTTCGTGGTCAAAATGGATGCGGGTGTACTCCTCGAGGGCAGTGAGAGCGGTGCCCACGGCGGCGTGTCCGGCCCCCGCGGCGATGGCGTCATAAAGGTCGTTCAGCGTGCCAATGAGCCGTTTGTGTTCCAGATCGATGACAGGAACGCCGACCATGAGGCGGTCGTTCCACGCGATAAAGGACATTTCCTGCCTTTCCTATGGTTTCATCATCGGCTGGGATGGCGCTGGCTTGAGGAGAGGGGAGAAACGCAAGGGCCCTCACACCCTGCACAACACGCAGGGGTGCGGGGTGACAACGGGTTGTCGGAGACGGCGGCGCTACGGCAGAGGGTTGGTGAAGTCCTTTGGCGGCGTGAGCGATCCGCCGGGAATGTAAACGGGCGTCACGCCCGTTTGGCTGCAGGTCATGCGGGGTGGGAAGTGATCGATGACGGCATCGGGGATTTCGGCTTCTGAGGCGGGAATGGGCGGGCGGCGGCCGGCGAGGCGGGCAGGATCGAATCCGCCAAGAAGGTCGGTGAGCCGGGGATTGGCGTCGCGCGGGCCTTCGGGCATGTACGGCTTTTCGTCGGGGAGCGAAGCGAGCGGCGGCAGGTTAAAGAGGACGTCGAGGAATTTCGCGAAGGAGGCGTGATCGCCGGGGTCGGAGATGATGCCGGCGGACTTCGCGTAGGGCGAGATGAGGATCAGCGGCACGCGGGGGCCGTCGCCGCAGGGATTCTTGTCGGGGCATGGCTCGAATTGCGGCGGGGGCACGTGGTCGTAGAAGCCTTCTGAGTCGTCCCAGAGGACGATGATGGCTGAGTCCTTCCAATAGGGGCTGCGGGCGACGGTGTCGACGACTTTGGCGACCAGGGATTCGGAGAGTTGGGAGTCGGAGTAGGCGGGGTGGTCGTCATCGCCGAGGATGGTGCGGGCGCGGGGGTCGGCGGGCTTCCATCCGAAGGGATTCAGCGCGCCGCCTTTGACGAAGACGACGCTGTTGGGCGGAAGCTGGCGGTGGTCCATGACGGCAAAGAAGTCGAGGAGGTCGTGCTCGCCGGCCCACATAGCGGGGTTCTGGCGGATGTAGCCGAAGTACTGGGGCGCGTTGTGGTGGGGGATGTAGGCGGGGTGGTCGTTGCCCTGTCCGTTGCCGAAGCCTTCCTGGTACCAGGCCCAGGGAATGTCCTGGTGGTTGAGGCGGCCGAGGGCTCCGATGTCGTCCTTCACGTCGTCGTCGTCGTTCTTAGCCTCGCCGGCGTCGCGGCCTTTGAGCGAGAGCATGAGGGTGGCGTAGGTCTGGTCGAGCTGCTTCGGGCTTTTGGCCTGGTAGGTGAAGGCGTAGGGGCCGAAGTCGGGCTCGGCGTCGTTGACGACGGGCTCGCCGGGGGTGACGAGGGATTTGAACTTCTCGTTGGGATGGCGGGCGAGCTGGGTTTGGCCGGTCTGGCCGGCGATGAGGTCGATGTTGCCGGGCGTCGAAGGACCGTACATGGCCTGGAAGATGTGGTCGTAGAGGGCGAAGCGGTGAGCGTACATCCAGAGGAAGGGGACGGTGTGACAGTCCTCGTGGGCCATGGTGAGCATGCCGACCTGGCGCGCGAAGATGGGGCTGGCGGCGGAGTTCTGGACGAGGTTGGTTTCTTCCCAGCCGACGAAGCCGTCCATTTTGCCGTGGTCGGATTTGGCGATGAGGGCGTCGCGGGCGTGGTCGGCGTCCTCCGTATCGGCGGATCGGAGGAGGAAGGGCGAAATCCAGGTGTGGCCGATGGCGTCGTACTGACGGAAGCCGTGGGCGCGGGCTTCGGGGGTGGCGAGGTTGTCGGCGCCGGGGAAATCGCCGAAGTACGAGTCGAAGGAGCGGTTCTCCTGATAGACGACGAAGACGTGATGGATGTGGGCGCGAAGGTTGGCGACGAGCGGGTCGCGGGATTCGGGGGGAGTGTGGTGGGTCTGGGCGGCGAGGGCGCCGGCAAGAAGAAAGACAGGGAGGACGCGGCGAGCGATGGATGAGGTCACGGAGTCTCCGGTCGAAGTCGCGAAGATTTTAACCGAGGCGCGTGAAAGGGAGTGCAGAGTGGCCAGTGCACACAGTGCACAGTGCTCAGTCCACAGGCTCAGCGCTCAGGACACTTCGTGGGGATCCTTCGTTCGCTCGCGATTTCTCAAACGTGAGAAACCGCGAGTGGGCTCAGGACAAGGTTCGTAATGTTGCTGACGATGGGCTCGTAGGCGAAGCGGGGCGCGTGGGAAAGTTTTTGCCAGGCGGGATCGGCGCGGAAGGTGTTCCACTGCGCGTCGAGCTGGGCGAGCGAGTCGAAGGCGAGCATGTAGGTGAGCGAGGGCATGCGGGTGCCGACGAGGGTGTCGGCGAAGAAGACGGGGCGGAAGCCGGCGGCGCGGAAGATGTCGAATTCGCCGGAGTGGAACATTTCGATTTTGCGGATGTGGTCCTGGTGGCTGGGGCTCTCGTAGGTGCGGAGCTGGAAGATGCGCTTGCCGGGAGCGGCGGGCGGCCCGGGCGGCGTGATGCGGGGCCAGCCGTGGAAGGCGGCGAGCAGCGACACGTCGATGCGATTGAAGGGGGGCGCGGAGGCGGGGGCGTTCCAGAAGGGCGCGGCGGCGGAGAGAAATTCCTGGTCCTCGGCCAGGCGGAGATCGAGGGTGGCCAGGGTTTCGACGGAGGCGCCGGGGATGAAGAGGATGTAGGTCGGTGTTTCGGGGCCGATGTCGATGCGGAAGGCTCCGATGGGGCCGAGGCCGAGGCGGGTGAGGGCGGGGAGGAGCGCGGCGAAGTAGTTTTCGGTGAGGGCGAGCTGCGGGCCGGTGGTGAGGTGATAGCGGCGGAGCTGGTAAAAATGGCGGGCGTCCGCAGAATCGGATTGGGTGGCGATCGCGGAGGAGGAGGTGAGCGCGGCGGCGGACGTGGCAAGGGATGCGGCAAGGAAACGGCGGCGGTGCATGGGGTCGTCCTTCTGCGGAAAGGCGCGGCGAAGGACGATTGTACGGGATTGCGCCGCCGGGCTCGGGGAGTTAGTGGCGGTGGCCTCCTCCGCCGTGGCTGGAGTGTCCGCCGCCGGAATGTCCGCCGCCGCCGAAGTGGCTGGAGTGTCCGCCGCTGAAGTGTCTTCCACCGCCGAAGTGGCTGCCTCCGCCGAAAGTGGAATGGCCGCCGCCAAAGCTGGAGTGGCTGCTGCTTCCGCCGCGGTTGCCGCCAAAGAAGCCCCGCTGGGAGTGGGATTCGCTGAAGCCGCGGGAGCCTCCGGAGAAGCTGTTACGACCGAAGGAAGATGCGCCGGAGTAGGCGCGGTTGGTTTGTCCCCAGGAACCGGAGGATCGGGAGCCGGAGGAGCGGAAGGACGATTGCGGTTGGCGGAAGGAATTGCTGTAGCCGCGGTTTTCTGAAGGGCTGCGATACGCCTGCTGGGAGCGGCCGTAGAAGCTGGAGGTTCGGCCGTATTCCGAACCCATGGAGCGGTTGTAGCCGCCTGCGGAGCCATAGCCGGAGCGAGCGTTGAAGGCAGGCATGCGGCTATAGGGCTGCTGGCCGGAGCGGTTGCCGTATCCGGAATGATTGGCGAAGCCGTTGCGGGCATCGGCGTATCCGCGGTTTCCGGCGATGGCGCGGTTGGGGAATCCGCCGCGTCCGTACGACCCGGCGCGATTGAAGCCGCGGTCGTAGCCTCGTCCGTAACCGCGGTCATAGCCGTGCCCGTATATGGGGTGTCCCCATCCGGCGCGCGGGCCGCCGTAGGGGAGACCCCAGTCGGCGAGCTCGCGGCTGTGCGGGTACCAGCCGCCGCGGTCGTAGAAGAGGCAATGGCCGAGCCAGCTGAGGCCCCATCCCATCCATCCCCAGGGCATGTTCATGAAAGCGGACATGACGAGGCCGGGGCCGAAGTGAAGGCCGATGTCGCCGATGATGGAGCCGACGGCGTCGATGAGGGAGAAGCCAGGCCAGGGAGCGATCGGCTCTCCGTAAGCGGTCCAGGGATTGTAGGCCGGGACGTAGACGACCTGGGGATTGGCTGGGGCGAGTCCGATGTATCCCTGGTCGTCGCTGACGGTTTCCTGGGGAGTGTTCTGGAGATTGCCGGCAGCCTGAGCGCGCTGGCGCAGGTCCTGCACGGCGTCGAAGACGTCCTGCGGCTGGTTGTAGTAGGCGTTGCCGAGCTCAGTGGTCCAGGAGAGGTTGCGCGCCAGGTTATCGAGAACCTGAGGAAAGGCGGTGAGCGCTTTCACGCTGGGATCCCAGGGGGCGGCGTTGGCCTGGTTGGCGATGGCCTGCGGAGGCGCGTCGCCCTGCTGCTGGCGCCAACGGTCGGCCTCCTCGATCTGGGTGGGGAAGGTGGAGGCGGCGAGAATTTGCGCGAGGAGGGCGTCGGGATAGAGGGCGATCGGGGCGACGAGCTGGTCGAGCTGATCGGGCGCGAGGCCCTGGGGCGCCTGCTGGCCTGGCTGTTGGTCGTAGGGCTGCGGCGGGTAGGGTTGCTGATCCTGCTGGGGATAATTTTGCGGAGGCGGAGCGTATTCCTGCTGGGGCTGCTGGTAATAAGGTTGCGGCTGCTGGGTGTCGTTGGGCGGGGCCTGCTGATCGTCCGGGGGCGGAGGCGGGTAGTCCTGGGATTGGGGCGGATAGGCCCCGTAAGCGGGACTGGTGGGATATCCGTAGGGCGCTGCCTGGGCCGGAAGCAGGGCCGGAGCGGCGAACAGCAGGAGAAGGGCGAGCCCGGGAGCGGCGTAGCGGCGGGTGCGGTTGGGGTGGACGGACTCAGCGGAAGACGGGATGGTGCGCGGGGAAAGCTGCAACGCGCGAGATGTCATGGGTCCCTCATGGCCCCATAGGTAGTTGAAATACCTATGTTTGGAGCTGAGGCGCGGCGTGCGGCGCCGATGGTCCGCGGGTCTCCGGGCGCTGAGCGGGCTGCGCCGGGTGACTGTGGTCCTTTTTCTTAGACCCGGAAATGGGGGGAGGGTTCCGGTGGAGGGGGATTTTTCGGGGTGGGCGATCGGCGGATGCCTACGTCCGCGGGTGAGGGTTCAGGCTCACCAGCCCTCCGCGAGGTCCCGGTACTCCGGATTGATCTGCTGGATCAGTGCGAGCTTGCGGGCGCGGGTCCAGCCTTTGATCCGTTGCTCACGAGCGTAGGCGGTCTGGATGGTCGCGCATTCTTCGAACCAGGCGAGGCGGTGGCAGCCATATTTGGACGCGAAGCGGGAATGGATTCCGTTGCGGTGCTCGAAGACGCGGCGATGGAGGTCGTCCGTGCAACCGGTGTAGAGAGTTCCGTGGTTGCTGGTGAGGATGTAGACGAAGGCCGGCATGTGAGAAGTGTGCAGCAAGGAATGCCCGCGATTCCTCGCTCCCGCCCAGGCTTTCGTTACGATTGGCACTGGCGGCCCCCATTTGAGACGGGCCTCCAATGCGGGCCAGCGATCAGCCTGAGGCGGCTGTGGTGGTCGAGATATCGTCGGGATTCTTCGCGCTCTTGCGAGCGCGGAATCTAACGCGGG
>JBAUGH010000745.1:0-5927 GCA_049679565.1 Acidobacteriaceae bacterium | reverse complement strand
GGAAATCTTCTCTGCGTTCATCGCTCGCCTCCCTGCATCAGCCGGATCGTCGCGCCGCCCCGCACCGGCGCGTGGTCGTCAATCTCTGCGCCGAAGAATCCCGCCACCCCTGCGGCAAACAGCGACGCCCATACAAACCCCAACACCGCATTCCGCAGCGCTCTTTCGTTCTTCAGGCTTTTGCCGTAGCGGATGAACACCGCGGCCGCCATGGTGATCGCAATCGGCGCCAGCCATGCCACGTGTTCTTTCCACTCCATGCCCAGTGAATGCCACCCGACGGTCGCTGGATTCGCCATCAACAGCCGCTGCGGATAGCCCGACAAATCCGTGGTCCCCGGCGGCGGCGTTGCCCGGTACCACGGATAAACTTTGTACGTCCCGGTCAGCACCGCCAGCCACGCCAGCGCCGCCATCACGACGAAGTAGATCCGCAAGAACCGCTCATCCCCGGCTGTCACCGCTCCCGGAGCCGTCGGCGCATAGTGCCGCCACAGCTCCATAAGCGCGCCCGAGCAGGCCAGTAGGTATAGCCCCCCGAAGCCCATTCCATGAATCAGGGTCCAGAGCTCCCGTGTCGTCCACTCCATCGCACCCGCTCCTTTCTGCGCCAACCAGCCCCGTGCGCTTTCAGCGCATGCCGCCGGGCCTTGCCCCTTCCCACAGGAACGCAGGCGCTGCATCCGCCTTCTTGTCGTCCTTGCTCCACGTCCAGTACATCCCCGCGTACGCATAGTTCTCTGTCTGCCCCGCCACCGAGTGCCCGTAGCAGAACAAAAACTGCTCGTTGGGATTGTGCCTGAAGTGGTAGTACCCGCCCAGGTCCACCATCGTCGAGGCCTGCGTCTGCGGCGCGGCAAACCCCTCCCTGCCATGCGCAAACACCTCGCCCCCAAACTCCAGCCGGTCGCCAGGGAACGTGTATTTCAGCAGAAACCCGCCATAAGGAAAATTCCGGTAATCGGTCTGCGGCACCAGGGTTTCGCCCGCGCCGCCGTCCAGCAGCCATGGACCGATATTCTTTTGCAGCCACAGCGGCAGCCGGTACCAGACCTTGCCGATCCCCAGACCCTTGTCGTAATTGCCCGTCGGCATTTCGAACATCGTGAAGGTCCCGATCTGGGGCACGTACTTCGACTCTTTGATGTACGCAATCTTCGCACCCAGCTCCATATCCGTCAGCCCGAACTCTGTCGGCCCCTGCCCCGCGCCCTCCGCTGCATACGCCGGATGATTCAGCGGAGCCGCCACACCCCACGGCAAAATGGCATGCAGCTGGACCCGCGGAACAGCGCCCCAGTTGAATTCAAACGCCGGCCCCGTCGAGTCCACCTCCACCGGCGTCCCGTCCGTCGCTCCAAAGATATAGAACTCGTAGTGATGCAGGTCCACAGGAACCGGATCGTCCGTCTGGTACGGCGGCCCCTGCGCCCACAGCCGGGGAACCGCGGCGGCCAGGAAAAGCAACAGGATCGGAATCAGCCGGCCCAATCTCGCGGAATACCGCATCGAGCACACTCGCATCGCGGAGGGTGAACTGCCCGCAAGCCCCGCCGAAAATCGCGCCAACGTTACAGAACGATGACTCCCGCGATCCACCTGCAGCGCTTTGTCGAGGTGCGATGATGCCACGGGCCTGCAAACGTCGTCAACCAGTATCGAACTTCGATAGCAGGGGAGGGGCGCAGCGATCCGCGAAGCGGCCGCTCCGGATTCCGCGCAACAATCCTTTCGCGAATTCGCCCGGACATTGAGCCTGATTTCAGGGGTTTTGGGTTGCCGCCTGGCTCTCCGGCCCGCGCCGAATCCACAGCGCCCCGCCTGCTGCCACCGCCAGCACCGCCAGCGCCTGCCCCAACGTCAGCGCCCCGCCGAACAGCCTGGCGCTGTCTCCACAGTAGAAATCCACAAAGAAGCGCGCCACGCCGTACAAAAACAGCCACGCTCCGGCAATCTCGCCGGCTTGCACCCGGCGCGTGCGTCCCATCCACACCAGCAGCGCGAAGATCCCCAGCGAGCAGGCCGTATCGTAGAGTTGCACCGGGTGCAGCTTCATCCCCAGCGGCGTGCGGTACCAGACCCACGCCAGTTCGTCTCGATAGGTAATGCCCCACGGCATCGCCGTCCCTGTCCCCCACCCTGCGCCGCCCAGGAACGCGCCCACGCGGTTGATGGCAAATCCAATTGCCGCTGCGGGAGCCACCGCGTCCGCGATCCGCAGCGGCGGCAATCCTTCCGCCAGCGCATACAACACCGCCGCAGCCAGGCCAATCGCAACGCCGCCGAGCGCGATCCAGTGACTGGTAATCGTCGCCACGCCCAGCAGCCAGAACGGATTCGTTTTGAACGTCGACAGATGCGCCGCCACCAGCAGCAGCCGCTCTCCAATCAGCGTCGACAGAATCGCCGTGAGGCCCAGATTCCACACCTTCTCCCCAGCCAGTCCGGCCCGACGAGCGGCCCTCACTGACACTCCCAGCGCCGCCAGCAGCGCCGCCGCAGTGAACACACCATAGGTGGGAATCGCAATGCGTCCGAAATGGAAAAGGAGAGGATGCACCGTTCGTGCGAAGAAAGGAAAGGGGCTCCAGCCCCTGAAAGTGGCTAGAGGATCCGACCCGCTGGGCCGTGGGGCGATGCGCCGGTGAACCCGTCCTAAGACGGTGGGAACTCTCCGCGGTTCTTTAGGCATTCCGGACTGGCGGACACTGCACACCGAACCGATTTGTCGAGTCGAGCTCCCTGTTCAATGAATGTAGGTTCAACCAGCGTTGACCGCCCTCACCTGCTTTGCAGGCCGGTCTCATACGTGGATGCTAACGACAGTTCCCCCCACTTGGCAAGCGACGCCCGGGTTATACCCGCGTGACCGTAACGAGGCATGGGCTCTACTCGTGCCGTAGCGCAGCCATGGGATCGGTCTTCGTCGCCCGCCATGCCGGCACATAGCAGGCCGCGGCCGCCACCAGCCCCAGCAGCACCACCACCGCCGCATAGGTCGTCAAATCGTCGGCGCCCACCCCGAACAGCAGGCTGCGCAGGAAGCGCGTCACCACCAACGACACCGCTACGCCGATCGCCGCGCCCGCCCCCGTCAGCCACAGCCCTTTCGCCACCACATCGCGAAATATCGTTCCCCGCTCCGCGCCCAGCGCCATGCGGATTCCGATCTCGTGGGTCCGCTGCCGCGTGGTGTACGCCACCACTCCATACAGCCCCACTGTCGCCAGCAGCAGCGCCAGCAATCCGAACGACGCGGCAAAGTCCACCGCGATGCGCTCGAACACGGTGCCGATCCCGAGATTGCTCTTCAATGTTGCCACGTTATACAGCGGCAGATCGGGATTCATCCCCTGAACCGTCTGCTCCACCGCCGCCGTCATCGCCAGCGGATCGCCCGCCACCCGCAGGTGAACGATCGCCTCGCTGCGATACTCCTGCCACAGTGGCACCAGAATGAGCGGCGTCGGATCGTACACCAGCCGCCGGTATTTGCCGTTGCCCGCCACCCCCACCACCGTTCGCCACGTCTCCCAGAACCGGATGCGCTTGCCGATCGCGTTCTGCTTCGGCCAGTACCGGTCGACAAACGCCTGATTCACGATCGCCACCGGCTGCGTCCCCGCCCGATCCGCCTCGGTGAAGTCGCGCCCCGCCACCAGCGGCGTCCGCAGCGTCGTCAGATACTGCGGCCCCACCACGCCCCGATCCACCTGCATCGACTCGTGCGGCTGCGGCGTGTAGCCCTCCGGCAGCGCCCCGTCCGAATGGATGGTGAAGCTCAGCGGCGAAAAATCCGCCAGGGTTGCCGCCTGTACCCCCGGGAGCCCGCGCAGCCGTGCCAGCAGATCCTGGTCGAACGCCACACCCTTATCTCCTGGAGTCCCCATAGGCTCCAGATTGAACGTCGCCAGCAGCACGTGATTCGGATCGAACCCGATGTCCGTTTGCCGCGCGGCGTGCAGGCTGCGCACAAACAACCCCGCGCACGTCAGCAGCACCAGCGACAGCGCCACCTGCGCCACCACCAGCCCCGCCGTCAGGCGCGACTTGCCCAGACCGCCCGAAGTGCTCAGCGCCTCGTCTTTCAGGATCGACATGGTCTCCACGCTCGACGCGCGCAGCGCCGGCATCGCCCCCGCAACGCCCGCCGTCAGCAGCGCCACCGCCATCGTCGCCAGCCACACCGCGCCGTCCACGTGCCCGTTCAGGTTGATGGGCAGTGTCGCCGACGGCAGCATCGCCCCCAGCGTGCGCGCCGTCCACAGCGTCAGCAGCACCGCTGCGATGCCCGCGCCCAGCGCCAGCAGCACGCTCTCGATCATCAATTCCCGCACCAGCCGCCACCGGCTGGCTCCCATCGACAGCCGAATGGCAAGCTCCCGCCTTCGCGCCGCCGACCGCACCAGCAGCAGGTTCGCCACGTTGGCGCACGCCAGCAGCAGCAGTACCGCGGCCAGCGCCAGCAGCATGGGCAGCGTCCCTGCCAGATACACGTTGGCTCCAAACGGCGAACGCCACAGCGGATCCAGCGAGATGCGGTTGTTCCCCCGGTGGGTCGTCGCATAGCGCTCCGCAATCCGCTGCATCGCGATGTTCAACTGGTTCTCCGCCTGCTGCCGGCTCACCCCCGGCTCGAGCGTGCCCAGCACGTTCAGCCACGACTGGCCGCGCTCTTCGATGCGACCCGAGCCCCACATCTGCCGATCCATGCCCACCGGAATCCACGCATCCGCTCGCAGCCCTGTCTTGCAACCCTGGAATCCTTGCGGCGCGACCCCAACAATCGTGTAGGGATGCAGGTTGATTTCGACCACCCGCCCCAGCACCCGAGGATCGCCCGCAAAGCGGTTGCGCCACAGGTCATAGCCCAGCACTACCTCCGCCTGCCCCGCTGCTTCCGTCCCTTCGGACTCCGCCAGCGTACGGCCCAGAGCCGCGCGCACCCCCAGCATGCGGAAATAGTTCGCCGTCACCAGCGCTCCGTAAATCCGCTCCGGCCTGCCCGCGCCCGTCAGCGACATATAGTCGTCGTGGTACGCCAGCAGCCCCTCCAGGCTGGTCGCGTTCCGGCGCAAATCCACGTAGTCCGGGTACGACAACGGCGGCGTCGGATGTTCGTTGCGCTCGCCCACCTGCAAGGTCACCATCCGCCCGGTGTCGGCCGTCGCGCCCGGTACAGGATTCAGCAGCGTAGCCCGAATCCAGCTGAAGATTGTGCTGTTAGCCCCAATCCCCAGCGCCAGCGTGCCCATCGCCACCAGCGTGAATCCCGGATTCCTCAGGAGTTGACGCAGCGCGGTTCGCGCCTCCCGCAGCAGGTTCTCGATCATCGAACGCCCCTTGCCGCCGCGCGCCCCGGCACAGGGGTGGATACGGGCCGGAGTGGCGACCCGTCAATCTATCACCGCGGCCTTCGCTGGGCGGTGCGCCCCGTCACGTCTCCCGGCAAGGCTCCCCTTGACGGCCTGCCGTCCCGGTTTTGCTGGTAACCGGCGGAGGCTCATTCTGTTTCCTGTGATGGGTACGCTGGCTGAAGCCGCGGCCTTCGTCGGAACCCTGCTGATCTGCCTCCCCGCCCCGGCTCCTGCCCCGCGGCGGGACTCAGGAACGGTATCGCCCCGGCTCCTCTGGAAAACGCGGCCCGTCTGGCTGCGTCCGGGAGCGGTAGACTCAGGCCATGTTCCTCTGGATCGGGATTGGGCTGGTTGCCGGATGCATGCTGGGTCTGGTGCTGGGGCGGGCGTGGGCAGGCAGCAGCACGACTGCCGAGTTGCAGGACAAGAACCGCCTGCTCGAGGCGGCCCGCGAGCGCGAAGTGGCGCAGCGCGAACAGACGGCGCGCCTGGAAGAGGCAACTCGGCAGCTCAACCGGCAAATCGCGGAACTGAAAGCATCGCTCGATCGCACGGCCGCTGAGGCAGAAC
>JBAUGH010000744.1:0-17221 GCA_049679565.1 Acidobacteriaceae bacterium | reverse complement strand
CAGCAGGATGGCAAGCACGTATCGCCCGCAGACATCGCCGCCGCCCGGGAGCAGGGCGCCACCGATCTCGAGATTCACGATACCGTCCTGATCGCCGCCGCCTTCTGCATGTACAACCGCTACGTCGACGGCCTCGGCACCTGGCAGCCGCGCGACGAATCGATGTACGCCGAGATGGGCAAACAACTGGCCGAGCACGGCTACCGCAAACCCTCCCGGTGAAAGCGGCGCGCGCAAAGTGAACGACGAAAGCTCGATTCACTATGCCGGATGGGGCGTTCTCGCCGCCGCCTTCATCGGCGTCATGGTCAGCTTCGCCCCCATCGTCCCCTACACCTTCAGCCTGTTCCTCGATCCTCTGCACGCCGTTTTCGGATGGAAGCGTGAGGCCATGGGCGGCGCGTTTGCGCTGGCCGCGATCACCGTGGCGCTGGTCTCCCCCGGCATCGGCGTGCTCCTCGACCGCTTCCCGCCGCGCCGCATCATCCTGCCCGCCATCTTCGTCTTCGCGCTCGCACTGGCTTCGCTCAGCCGGCTCAGCCCGCACATCGGTCAGTTCTATCTCTCCTTCTTTGTGCTTGGACTGGCCGCCAACGGAACCGCGCAGTTTGCCTACACCCGCACCATCCTCACCTGGTTCTCGAAGCACCGGGGCTTCGCGCTGGCTCTGTTACTCACCGGCAGCGGTGTCGGCTCCATCCTGATCCCGCCGCTCACTCAGTGGATGATTCAGCATCACGGCTGGCGAAGCGCCTTTCTTCTCCTCGGCGGCATTGCCCTTCTGGGCTTGCCCCTCACGGCGATGCTGGTGCGCAACCGCCCGGAGGCCACGATCGTCCGCGCCGACAACCGCGCCGCCGGTGTGACCGTCAGAACCGCTCTGCGCTCAGCCCCGTTCTGGATCCTCGCGTTCATCACCATCTTCTCCGCCTTCAGCGAGAACGGTCTGGTCACCAACCTTGCCGCCATCCTCACTCAGCATGGCGTGCTCGCTACCAGCGCTGCACTGGCTCTCTCCGTCCGCGGAGGCGCCGGCATCATCGGCAGACTCTGTATCGGCTTCACTATCGACCGCGTTGCGCCGCAGCGCATTCAAACCTTCGTCCTGCTGCTGTCCGCCGCCGGTACCCTGATCCTGGCGTTCGCGCGCACCGGACCGATGTCCCTGCTCGGCGCCGCCATTCTCGGCGTTGGCCTTGGCAGCGAGGCCGACGTCGCGCCCTACCTGCTCGCCCGTTACTTCGGCCGCCGCCACTTCTCCGTTCTCTATGGACTCACCTGGACCGCTTATGCCATCGGCGGCGCCGCCGGACCTCTCTGGATCGGGCACCAGTACGATCGAGCCGGCTCTTACCACCCGCGATTCGTCGTGGAACTCGCCGCCGTAGCCTTCGCCGCGGTCATTCTCAGCCTCTTTCTGCGGCCCGATCGCGAAGGGGCCGAACCCGAGCCAGACGGGAAAATCTCGGCCGCCACAGCTCTGCTCGAAAGCTGACAGCCGCGAATCTCGAACGGGCTTCCCCGCGATCGAGGAAGACCATCGCGGGCTCTGCGGGCGGCTATTGCACGTCGATCCGGGCCAACTGACCATCGTCGGCAAGGGTGAAGACGCTTCTGTTTTTCTCCCGGCCGACCGGAGTTGGCACGGCAACTCCATTCACCATCACCCGGCCCTTCGCGGGCGTCCAACCGTAGATTTCCACGCGCACCTCCTTCCACCAGGGGGGATAGGTGCCTTCGCGCGGGCCGAGCGTGACCTGCATGCCATCGCGGCTGACCTCACAGGTAAAGCTCTCGCGCAGGAACGCGCCCTTCTTGTAGGCGAAGCTTCTTCCGTCGTCCTGATAGAGCTGGCCGGAACAGTCATCTCCCGCGTAGACGCGCAGAGTGAGAGGGCCCACAGGCGTCTGGTTCGTACTTTCGACCAGCGGCTCCATGGGCAGGATGGAGCCCGCACGCACGTAGACGGGAAGCTGATCCAGGGCCGGCGTCATGCGGATGGAGTGCTGCAAAGTGCGGTCTGGAGCACCCGGGGCCGGCGGATCCGGCGGATCGAGATCGACCTTCGCGCCGGACCAGAAGTCATACCAGACGGGCGCGGGAAATTCGATCGGGTAGTTGTCGAGCTCGTCGGGAAACCGCGGCGGCGCGACCAGCAGATCGGGGCCCAGCATGAACTCACTGGAAGCCTCTCCGTCGACATCGATGGGGTGACGATCGGCCATGGCGTCGGGAAACTCGAGAAACAACGGCCGCACCAGCGGGAGCCCCGTGCGCGACGCCTCTTCGGCAACCGTGTACAGATACGGGAGCAGACGATAGCGGGTCTCGATGAAGCGACGGCGGATGGCTTCCTGTGCGGGGCCGCTCACCCATGGCTCCTGATCGGCGGTCCCCTTCTCGGTGTGGTCGCGATCGATAGCCTGAAACGCGCCGATCTCAAACCATTTGGTCAGAAGCTCGGGAGGCGGCGTTCCCGCGTAGCCGCCAACGTCGGCGCCGCTGAAGGCGAAGCCGCTGAGGCCCAGGTTTTCGAGCATGGGCGTGGTCATGCGGAGATGATTCCAGCTGCTCGAATTGTCGCCCGTCCAGGTGGCGGCGTAGCGCTGGCCGCCCGCAAAAGTGGCGCGGGTCAGCACGAAAGGCCGCATGTCGGGATCGAGCGCGCGCAGGCCGTCATAGGTGGCGCGGGAGTTTTCCATCCCGTAGATGTTATGAATCTCCGCGTGCGTCGCCGTGCGGGTTGCGAATCCCGGTTCGTCGATGCGATGCACCACGTCGAGCGGCATGGTGAAGGTCGGCGTGTCGAAGATGGACGGCTCGTTCATGTCGTTCCAGAAGCCGCTGGCTCCGTCGCGCTGGAACTCGCGATAAAGCGTGCCCCACCAGGCGCGGGTTTGCTGGCGCGTGAAATCCGGAAAGACGCTGGGACCGGGCCACACCTTGCCGACATAAACCGATCCGTCTGGATTCTTTACAAAGTGGTTGCCCGCCATGCCGCTGTCGTAAGGGAGATAGTTATGGTCGGGCAGATCGGCGATGTGCAGGTCCGTGATCATGACAACGTGCAGGTTTTCCGCCCTTAGCTGCCGGATCATGCCGGGAAGGTCGGGAAACATCGTGCGGTTCACGGTGAACGGGCGATTGTGCTCCTGATAGTCGATGTCGAGATAGATGGCGTCGGCCGGGATGCGATCGCTGCGCAGCCGTGCGGCGACCTGAAGAACACGCGCCTGGGTCATGTAGCTGTAGCGCGACTGCTGGTAACCGAGCGACCACAGCGGCGGCAGGGGTGGCGTTCCCGTCAGCCAGGCATAAGTCTCGACAACCTGCTTCGGGGTTGGGCCATAGAACACGTAGTAATCGATCGGCCCACCAACTGCGCCAAAGGAATACCCATCGGGCGACTCTTTGCCGAAGTCGAAACTGCTGCGCCAGGTGTTATCGAGCAGCACTCCGGTCGCGCGGCCGGCGCGGAAGGCCATGAAATACGGAATGCTCTTGTACAGCGGATCGGTGGACTCCTGGAAACGATAGGCGTCCGTGTTCCACAAAGTGAAGGCCTCGTTGCGCCTGTCCAGCGGCCCGGTCTTGTCCCCGAGTCCGAAGTAATGCTCGTCCAGCGGCATCGTCTTATAAATGCGAAAGCCATCGCCCTCCCAATGGATCGGCCGGGCATCCTGTTGCAGGATGTTTCCCGCGGCGTCGCGCACCGTCATCTCCAGCGTCTGCGGATCGACTTCGACGGCAAGGGCCGGCGTGCGAAAGCCGTCGTGGCCGGCGGCGTTCTCCGGCGTGACGGAAACCGAAGCCTGCCGCGCGGAGGCCAACACTGCCCAGGAGGCGTCTTCAGGCGCCTGATCGCCTCGCCAGACGCGAACGCGCAGCACATCTTCACGCAAGGCCGTGATCTGCTCATGCAGATCGCCGCGGCTGATCTCTATTCCGCTGGCAAGAACGGTGATGGGGTCCGCAGGGACAGGCGCTGCCGAGGGCTGCGCCCAGGTGATTGCAGAGTAAAAAGTTACGGCGATTGCGACAAAAAGACACTTGGCACGCATCACGACTCCAGGGATAAAAGCCTTCATAGTTATGTTTGCCGGAAGCAGCTGTGGTTAGGGAGCGCCTGCGTGAGCTGAGGCATATTCGACCGGAGAAAGGTCGGGATCCTCGACGCGCTTCATGCCGCGGGCCGCGCGCTGGCGTTTGATCGCGTCCATGCGCGCCAGAGCAGCCAGCGCCTCCTTCCTGTTGCCCTCCCTGAGATAGAGGTGGGCGAGCAGGTACTGGACGGAGCCGTCTTCATCGCTGGACGCGCCGAGATTCAGCTCCCTGATTGCCTCCTGCGTCTTTCCGGTTTCGGCATCCACCTTGCCCATCAGGGCATGGATGCGCGGCAGCATCTGCGGTTTGGCTTTGAGGCTCTTCTGCAGATAAGGCTCCGCTTCGGCGTATTCATGCTGGTTCATTAGTCCCTGGGCCACCACCAGATTCAGCTCGGGATCTTCGGGATCGCGCACCAGGGCGGCCTGAGCCACACTTATAGCTCCCCGGGGGTTGTAGTTATTGAGATACGCGTTGGCCAGGCCAAGCATCGCTGCCTCATTATTCGGCGCGACGGCGAGGGCCTTCCGGTACTCTGCCTGCGCGTTGTCGTAGCGCTCGAGCTGCTCGTAGATGTCGCCCAGAAGAACATGGCTGCGCACCGAGTCCGGTTCGAGTTCCTGGAAGCGCGCCAGCGACTGGAAGGCCAGCCGCTCGTCCGCGCGAATCGACCAGTACAGCGCTTCGACGGAGTGCGGTTCGCGACTGCGCAATACCGCGGCTGCATGCGCGGCGGTCTGGTTATCCCCGGTCAGAAAGGAACAGGCCGCCAGCAACCGCAACCTGGCCGAGCTCTCCGAAGCCGCACCCGCATTGAGGTTCTGCACGCAGGCTGCATAATGTCCGGACGCGTAGTCTTCCTCGGCGCTGCGATGCGGACCGGCTGACAGAGTAACGGAATGCTGGTCGGAGCACTCTCCTTCCCCGTTCAGCGCCGTCAATAAGGCCTTGCGCAGATCGCCGGGGACGGGATTGCGGGTTGCGTCGC
This sequence comes from Acidobacteriaceae bacterium, assembly GCA_049679565.1. GTDB lineage: Bacteria > Acidobacteriota > Terriglobia > Terriglobales > Acidobacteriaceae > Palsa-343. The sequence goes on along the minus strand of JBAUGH010000744.1, from coordinate 12,129 downwards.
TCCACTGAGCGATGAACGCGGATTGCTGTTCAGCGGGCATGCCGTCGAGCAAAGAGCCGGCGTTGCACACCAGAAACCCGTGATCGCGTTGCCATAGTTGAGCCAGCAGAGCGAATGCCTGCTGCGTGTTTCCGCTGTCGGCGGCCATGCGTGCCTGGCCGAGGAGAGCCAGGCTGCACTCCGGGTGGGCGGCGCGGTCGGCGGCAAAAGCCGCTTCCGCTGCCGGCTCCTCATGATTGCCGATGAGGGCAAAGCCCATTTCAGAATGCAGGCACAGCGGCTGCGAGGGTGCGTCCAATAGGGATTTGTAGAGGCTGGCAGCTTCCACGAATCGCGCCTGCTTCACCAGCGATTCGGCGTAGAGCGCGCCCGCATACGGCGATTGCTTGTCCTCGTCCGAAATCGTCAGAGCGTCGACCTCGACCTGATCGAGCTGGGCAATCCCCAGATCGAACCACGCCGTACCGAGCTCCGGATTGAGGTTCAGAGCCCGGTCCAGCTCCGGGATAGCCTTGCTGTATTCGCGCGCTGCGATATACGAGCGGCCAAGCGCGAGCGGCGCCTGCGCATCGGCCGGGTTGGTCTTCTCTGCTTTGATGAGAAACGGAACCGCCTGCGATACTTTACCGGTGTGCGCGTAGTCGATCCCCAGAAAAAGGTTGGGAACATACAACGAAGGATCGAGACGATTGGCCCGCTTAAAGGCTTCAATCGCCGCGGGAATATTGCCGGCTTCCTGCTGGGAGAGTCCGAGGTTGGCCCAGACGATCGGCATATCGGGACGCATTTTCGCCGCCTGGGTGTAGTCGCTGATCGCGGTTGCGTAGTCGCCGCCGGCCTGCGCCCGCTGCGCGGCGGCAAACACGGATTGCAGGGAAACCGAAGGTTGTTGCTGGGCGAATCCTGCGAGGGACCCGCCCAGCAGCAACAGCAGCGATTTGGCAATCGTCGCCATGGCGCCTCTACCAGTAGAACTTGCCTGCCCACTGGACGTTGCGGGGCGCGAACGTCTGCGTGATGGTGCCGAAGCTGCTGGCGCACCCGGATCCTCCATTGGGGTCACAGCCCCCATAGGCTGTGGCGCCCGCTTCCGGCGCGTAGAAGTTCGGATGGTTGAAGGTGTTGAAGGTCTCGAAGCGGAACTGAATGCGCATGTCCTCACCGATGCGCCAGTTCTTTTCAATCGCCGTGTCCCAGTTCTGGTAATGGGGACCGCGGAGATCGGAGAAGTAGCGCGGAGCGTCGCCGAAGCTTCCATAAGGAGCGTATTGGAAAGCTCCGGTGTTGAACCACTCGTGGGCGCTCGGATTGGAAACGTGGACGTTGCCGACCACATTCGGCCTCGGATTGCCGCCGTACGTGGGCTGATCGTTGCCGAACACCCCGATGGGGATTCCGCCCTTGAGGGTGGCGATGCCGGACAGCTCCCATCCGCCGACTACGGCATCGGCGACCCGGCCCAGTCCGGAGCCAACCGCTTTACCCCGGCCCACGGGTAACTGATAGATGTAGCTGGCCACCAATGCCTGCGGGATATCACCGGCATCGACGCTCTTGTCGGCCGCCAGGTTGTAGTTATTTGCCGGAGTTACACCCCAGTTGGTCGGCCCGTTGTACGACCAGCCGTTGTTGCCCTCGACGTTGTCGAGGAATTTGGAGTAGGTATACGAAACCAGAGCTGTAAGCCCTTTGCTGACGCGGTGAGTGTAGGTCGCCTGCAGAGCATTGTAGAGCGACTGGCCTACCGGAGCATCGGCTTCTCCAACGCCGCCATTGCAATACTGCGGGTACGGCGACATCAGCTGCGCGTTGGTCACGCTGGCGTTATCGAGGTTGCAGGAGCTGGGCGCGATGCTTCCCGAGCCTTCCAGTGCTTTCAACGGCGCGGCGAACGGGTTGGAAGCCGCCGGGGCGCCAAGGTAGTTCGACCCCCTGGAAAGATAGGCCGGGTTGAGCTGGTTCGAATTGCGGCTGCCGATCATGCGTATGCCGCGGTTGCCCACATAATCCACTTCCAGCTCGTCGTTGTGGGTGAGGGCATACTGCACCCCGAACATCCACTGCTGGACATACGGGGATGGACGGCTGCGGAAGACGCCGCCGATGCCGTTGCCCAGCTGCTGGAACTCTCCGTTGGCATTGCCGGTGATCTGCGCGTAGACGCCGCCCCACGGGCTGGCGGTGCTGATGTTGGGATTCGGCGTGACCCCTCCATCCAGGCTTACGTCGGCGGTGGTCGAAGCGGAGAAGCCGTCCTGGTCACCCGCGCCCGAGCTGGTCACCGATTCCGGATAGAAGATCCCGTAGCCGCCATGGACAACAGCTCGCGGGAACGCCTGCCAGGAGAAGCCAAACCGCGGCGCCCAGTTATCCCAGTTCGGGTTGTAGACGTAGCGGTTGTTCGGTCCGAGGAACTGCAGCGCGCCCATCAGCGGCCTTCCCACCAGCGCACTGAGCGGGTTCAGTTCATCCGGGTTGAAGACGGATGCGGCGTTGTGCCGGTACGTGTAGGGCGTCTGGATCTCATAGCGCATCCCGAGATTGAGGGTGAGATTACGGGTCGGCCTCCAGTCGTCCTGCAGATACGTGCCGATGAGGTGATTCGATTCGAGCGGGCTGTCGGAATAGCCGGCCGTGGTCCCCGAGTTGATGACCCCGAGCAGCATTTCAGCTACGCCGTTGCCGCTCGCGAAGCCCGAGCCGCTCAGCGGATTGGGGCCCGACGTGAACTGGCCGGTGAACTGCAGTGCGTCCTGGTAATACGGGTGCTGGCCGAAGACCTGCTCCACGCCGGTGGCCCCGAAGTTCAGCGTGTGCTTCCCGTTCACCTTGATGAAGTCGCCCGACACCGTGCCGATCGGACCGTGGTTGGTGACCGCCTGCTGATCGTTCGCTCCCGGACCCAGAGGCGATTCGCCGCCCACATTGACCATGGGGAACAACGGATCGTTCTGCTTCAGATACGAAGGCAAACCGATGGTGGTCGGATCGAAGCCGAACGACTGGTTGTCCGAGGTCTCGTGCCAGATGGTCACGCCCGAAGTCAGGTTCATGGTGAAGGTGGGAGTGAACACATACGAGTAGCCTGCCCACATCCCCCAGCGGTTGTTCGGCCGGGCGTTGCCCGGACCCGCCGGATTATCACCCCAGTCGGCCGCCGCGCCGGTCTTGAATTCTTCCTTATAGGCGTAGCGGAAGTAGGCGCGCGATTTGTCGTTGATGTTGTGGTCGACACGCAGCGTGTACTCGTTGGAATGCGCGGGCGCTGTCCCCGAGACGATCAGGTTGTTCGACAGCCCGGTTGCTTTGGGCGTGGGGTAATAGCTCAGCAGCTTCGCACCGATCGCGTCCGGCTGATAGCCGGCCAGATTGCTGAGGATGTTGCCGGGGATGGGATTGCGGATGTATCCCGTTTGTGTCGCCACCAGCCCGGTGCCGTAGGGATTGGCCGTTGACTTCGTATCCGGCTGGCCCGCGGTGATGGCGTGGCCGCTGCGCGGATCGTAGATCTGGCCTCCATACACAGGACGGCCCAGTCCGTCGGTGCCGAGCTGGGTGGTGCCCAGGATCTCAGAGAAGTTGCCGTTGCGGAAATTGCTGTCGGGGACCGTGTAGGTGTCCACCGTCGGGCTGGAGATGGTGAGGTGTTCGTAGAGGCCAAAGATGAAAGTCTTCTGCCGCTGTTTATAGATGCCTGGCAGGTAGAGCGGCCCTCCCGCCGCCACGCCGCCTTCCTGGCGCGAGAGGCTCTGGTTGGAGGTGGAGAAATACGGGATGGCGTTGAGATCCTGGTTCTGGTAGAAGTCCCACGCATCGCCGTGGAACGAGCTCGTTCCCGACTTGGTGACCACGTTGATGATGTTGCCCGTGCTCCATCCGTACTGTGCCGTGAAGGAGTTGTTCTGGACCTTGAACTCCGACACCGCGTCGACCGACGGAACGAAGATCACGCCGCCCCACTCCGCATCGGTATTCCAGGCGCCGTCGAGCATGAAGCCGGTCGATCCGAAATAACCGCCGGCGAAATTCATGAAAGAGATGTCCTGGTCGGCATCATCCGTGGTGTTGGTGCCTCCGCCCAGCAGCATCTGCCCTTCCGAGGTGTTGTTCACCGAAGAATTCAGCGACGCCAGGCTGTAGACGTTGCGGATGTTCAGGGGAAGTTCGACGATGTCCTTACCAGGAAGGTCCGTGGCCACGTTGGAGTTTTCGGTGTTCAGCTGCGAGGCATCCGCCACCACGCTGACGCTCTGGGTCTCGGCGCCGACGGTGAGGACGACATCCTGGGTCGCGGATTGGGCCGCATCCAGGACGATGCCCGCCTGCTCATACGTCTTGAAGCCCTTCACGTGCACCGTCAGCGTATAGACCGCAGGCGGCACCTGGGTAAACACATACCGGCCGCTGTCATTGCTGATGAAGCTGCGCGTAATGCCCTTTTCCGGGCTGGCGAGCGTTACCGCCGCGTTCGGCAGCACGGCTCCCGTAGGATCGCTGATTGTGCCGGAAATGCTGGCGGTGGTGGTTGCGATTTGCGCCTGCGTGCTCAGCGTGGTTCCCGCCCCGATGGCGAGCAGGACTGCGACCGACGCCCAGCGCCACTGAAATCTTTGTCTCCAGCTCATCCTTGTGACCAAAGTGGTGCCTCCTCAAGCTTTTTCTGGCTTGGCTCGTAAAACTCCCGGGGCCGCCGAATCACGGTGTCTCGCTGTTCCTGCTGGTCCCTGAAATTCAGCGATCTTTCTAGGCTCATTGCAAGACGACTGATAAGCTCTTTACGGCATGGCGGCAAGGGTACTTACGTATGGCTTTACCCGATAAGAATCCGAAACCCCTTGCTTTTCAGATATCTGACTTTGGGGAAGCCCGGGAGGTAAAGACTGCAACCCCGGGGTATAATCGCTTCGATCCAGACCAGTGCGGACAAGCCGACGATGCAGGGCCAACAGGAATTGATCGAAACACCCGGCCGTGAGGCCGTCCGCGACGAGCTCGACCGGCTCCTGGCCAGCCCTTACTTCAATCACAGCAAGCGTTTCCCGAACTTCCTCCGCTTCGTCGTCGAGCACGCGCTGGCGGGCGACGTCGACAACATCAAAGAACGCACCCTGGGCATTGAGATCTTCGGCCGGGACGCTGATTATGACACCTCCTCGGATCCGATCGTCCGCGTCACCGCCGCTGAGATTCGCAAACGGGTAGCCCAGTACTATCAGGATCCGGCGCACCGCGATGAGCTGCGCATCACCCTCCCCTCGGGCTCCTATGTACCGCACTTTCACTGGCCCTCGGCCGAGCCTTCGCGCCCCGCCGACGAGCACGAAATCGTGCGCAAGCCGCCGGCCATCATCCTCCCCGCGGCCAGACCCGCCGCTCTTTCCGGCAGGCTCCTCCGCTGGGGCCTCGGCGCGTTCATTTTGCTTGCCGCCCTCGCCGCAGTGCTGCTCTCCTGGGAGCACCGCCAGCTGTCCGCCTTCGACTCTTTCTGGCAGCCGGTCCTCTCGCCGCAGGAGCCCGTCCTGCTGTGCATTGCCGATCAGCTCGAGTATTCGGAGATCGAGCTCCGCGACGCCGCCGATCCCTCCAAACAGTTCGTGCTGAAGGACAATCTGACCGCCATCATCATGGACGACCTCGACGCGGTCGTCCGCGTGGCCGGGATCCTGCAGTCCCAGGGCAAGCAGTATGTTCTGCAGGGTGAGGGCGCGACCAATCTGGATCAGCTGCGGCGCGGCCCCACCATCTTCGTGGGCGCCTTCGACAATGCCTGGACCCTCCGTCTGACCCACGGCCTTCGCTACCATTTTGCCAACAACGCCGACATGACCCGCCTCTGGATCGAGGACAGCATGGCGCCCGGCCGCTCAAACTGGGTGGTCGATCGCAACGTGCAGATGGCGACCAACAATTACCGCGATTACGCGATCATTGCGCGCTTCACCGACACCAACACCGGCAACGTGGAAGTGGTGATTGCCGGCATCGGGCGCGGCGGCACCCGAGTGGCAGGCGAATTCCTGACCAAGAATGCCGATCTGGCGCAGCTGATGCGTGCGGCCAACCAGGCCGGCGGCAAGCGGAATATGGAAGCCGTGCTGAGCACCGAGATCATCGGCGGCGAGCCTGGATCGCCAAAGATGGAAGCCGTGTACTTCTGGTAGACCGAGCCGGCCGATCGGTCCATTCCACCGCAAAATCGGGAACCGGATCCTCGCCTTTCCCATCCAATAGATTAGAAGTTCGAAGCCGCTGCATCCTTCTCAGGGAGCGGCAGGCGGGAAGGGAAATTTGTGCGCTGGTTTCTGCGTTCCAAGATTCACAATGCCACCGTTACCGAAGCCAATATCGACTATGTCGGAAGCATCACGATCGATATCGCCCTCATGGAAAGGGTCGGCCTCGCGATCGGTGAAAAGGTCCTCGTCGTCAGCAATACCTCCGGAGCCCGCCTCGAAACGTATACCATCGCCGGCGAGCGAGACTCGGGAACCATCCAGATCAACGGCGCCGCCGCGCACCTCATCCGCCGCGGCGAGCAGGTCATCATCATGGGCTTCGAGCTTTCCGACAGCCCCATTCAACCCGGAGTGATCCTCACCGGTCCGGAGAACCGTTCGCCGCAGTGGCTCTCCGAGTCCCCCGGTTCCTGACGGCTCTCGGACTTCAGCAGCCTTCGCCATGTCGCAGCCTCCGGTGAGCGGGAGCGGCTGCCTGCCTGCGCCGCAATGCAGCTGTCATCACCCTCCGCTTCCCGGGCCGATCCGTAATGATCCCTGGCCGGGGCCGGATCTCCTCCGCCCTCCGCTACCAGGTTCTCCAGGCCACAACCTCGGGCGCCGTCGGAGCGTCTTCGACGATGCGCGTCTCCAGCACAAACTGCAGGTTCTTCCGCGGCCAGTCCGCAGGCGCCTCCCGCAGAGCTCGGGCCAACAGATCCGGACGGGTCAGAAAATACCCCGCCGCGCGGCTCCCGAATCCGGAGATTCCGGCCGCCGTCACCAGGAACTTGCCGGTCTCCGCATCGACCAGCCGCGAGACCAGCGCGAAATCTTCCCCGGTCCGGCCGTCCGCCCGGAGATGCGGCGAAACCCATTTGCGGTGCTGGCCATCGCGCTCCTCGATGAGCCGGTCCGGTCCCTTCTGGGCGAAAACAAACGGCTCCTGGCTTACGCTTTGCAGGGTCCAGCGATTGGTGAACGCGCCAATCAGCACCGTCGGCGCATCGGAGATCTCGCTGTACGAGGTGTCCTCCGAAAGCCGGAACTGGGACGCCTTCCCCAGCCGTCCAAACATCGCACTCAGCAGCACGGCAAGGTTCGCATCTCCCGCTCCCACATACTCCGCCCTCACGGGAATAATTACGCTGCCCGGTATCGAGCCCTTTTGCGGCTCGATCGTCCACCCTGGCTGTCGGCTCGGATCGATGCCATGCTCCCGCACGTAGTTTCCCTGGAACGATCCGCTGTAGGTATAGGTGGTCGGCGATCCAATGCAGATTAAAACCGACTTCGGATCCCGAATTGCCGGTTCCCAGAATCGTTCCAGCTGCGCCTCGTTCGCGTCCATCGATGCCTGAACCCGGTGTACCGCCGATACCCGAGAAACTTCCACCACCAGGGCTGGAACCGCGAGCAGGAGCAGCGCCGCAATCCCGATCCAGAACCAGGACTGCTTTCCGGCAGGCCTCGGTAGGGGAATGACGCCCCCGTGCCGCTCCCCGGCAACCGTTTCTTCTTCGCCCCTGCCCTCATCGGCGACAACGAATTGCGGCACGTAGGAGCCAGGCAGAATTTCGATCCGATAAGGACTCGCGTGGGAAGCGCCGGCGTAGTACTGCGACAGACGCTTGCGCACCTCCGTCGCTCGCACCCGCACCACCGAATCCGCCTCCGTCGCGTACGACGGATCGCGCCCGAAGACTTCGATGCCGATGATCCTCTCCTTCAGCAACTCGCGGTGTCCTTCGAGCGTGTGCTCCACCACGAATTGCAGAAACTGCCGGCAGCGGGGACTGGATCGGAACACCTCGCTGTGGAGAATGCGCTCCATTTCTTCTCGGACCGTTTCCTTCTGCTCTTCGACCCCGATCGCCATGGTGTTTGCTCCTTCGTCCATCGTGCGGCCCGCCTGGGTCGTCCCATTCCGTCGTTCGGCCCCGCTGCCAGCATCGCTGGTCCTCGTGAACGAGGCATGAATCGGTGAACGATGTGTGAATCCCCTTAGCCCCTGTGCTCTCGCGCCCTTTGTATTAAGTCCATTTTCTCCAGCGAATTACATCAGCCGCGTAACCGTTACGAACCGCGTTGAGCCTTCCAGGACCCCCGCCACAGTAGCATGCTGAACCCACGAAAGGCCAGACGTCAGCAGACCTCGTTCCCCAGCTCGGCGACGGTCAGCCATTCGGGCTCGAAGCCGCTGTTCCAAAATCAGAACCGTAAGGTCGCATGCACCCGATTCGCAGATCCGTTCGCTTTCCCCTCTGGCTCGGTATGGCCCTGGCCGGCCTGCTCGTCGTTCACCGCGCCCTGGCTTGGGGAGGCCTCCCGCACCAGCAAATTGTCGATGGCGCGCTCACCGCGATCCCCGCCACCGATAACCTGCCGCTCCGCTTCGGCGGCGAAACCCGCCACCTCCGCGACACCGTGGAGATGGCCGACTGGATGAACTCCCTCATCGTCGTCCAGGAAAACTGGCACGTCACCACCGAGGACTACCCGCAGACCGCCAGCGAATACTTCGGCAACGATTACTTACTCTTTCCCGCCGCCCCGCATTTCTTCTCCCACATCATGCCGCAGGTCCACGAAACCTACGGGCCCTACTTCCTCCGCGCGCTGCAGGCCCTGCGCACCGAAGACAACGCCAACGCCGTGCGCTGGATCGGCAGCCTCCTGCACTTCGTAACCGATTCAGGCTCCCCGCCGCACGCCATCGGACTCAAAGGTCCGAACCACACCAAAATGGAGAACTGGCTCGATGCCAGCCACATCGATCTGCGGAATTACCAGCCGCAGCTCCTTGGCCGGAATGACGCCGAGGCTGTCGCCGGGCTCGAGCGCCGCATGGATGGCCTGATCGCCCGCAATGGCGCGATTGCGAAGCGCATGCTTCCCTACGCCGAGGCGAACGATCGCGCCCACGTCGAGCCCCTGGCCCTGGATTGTGCCGAAGAAACGGCCCGCGTCACCGCCGATGTCCTCCACACCCTGCTCGTCCTCTCCGCTCCGCAAGCCACCGAAGATGGCACCTCCCTGGTCGCCGCCATCGCTGCACCTGCGCTGGCCGAGCATCCCTTCCTCCCCGCAAAACTCGTCCTTCTGGGCACAAACCTGAGCACGCTCAGCTCACCCCAATTCGTTGTCTCCGGCCGGTACGCCGGAGCCTTCGCGTTTCGCAACCTGCCCCCTGGCCGCTATCGGGCGGCAGTGGAACGGCCCGGAGCTGCCACCCTTTTCCTTCCATTGAATCTGCAGCCCGGGCGGCAGAACACCTTCTCCTGGATGCTTCCTGCATCGTCCCCCGCGGACAACCTCGTGCAGAACGCCGACTTCTCCCTCCACTGGCTCTCTCCCCAGGCTCCCGATCACTGGCATCACGAAGACCGCTGCCGCTGCTGGCTCTCGGACAACATCCCCGTCAACCGCGGCGCATCCTACCGCGCGGCATTCCTGGCCCGCGCCCAGGCAGCGCCTGCCGTGACTCTCGAGTGGATGGCCATGCACTGGCAAAGAACCAACGATGCGCCGCTCCCTGTTGCATCGACGCAGGACACATCCCCAACGACGGTGACCGCTCCACCCGCGGCCGTCTATGCGCGCTTTTCCGTTGCCGGCGATCAGCCCCCGCAGGACACGTTGCGCTCCGTTGCGCTGATCCCGGTCACCAGGCAGGCCCCGGCAGTCCAGGCCGAATGAACCCAGGATGGTCGTTACCACCAGTTTGAGGAGGAAAGCATGAAGTTCTCTGGCGAGGCACAACCGGCGCACATGCGCCACCACGGTCGGCTGATCCACCTGCTTCTGCAGCTGGCAATTCTGCTTCTCCTGGGCGCTGCAGCCTGTCCCGTCCACGCGCAAATCGATACCGGCGACATCACCGGCACGGTGACCGACGCCCAGGGAGCCGTCCTGGTCAACGCCACCGTCCAGATTCGCAATGAGGCCACCGGCTACACCGACTCGCAGCCCACCCGCCAGGATGGCTCCTTTCACTTCACCGCGGTCCGGATCGGAACCTACACCGTCTCCGTCGAGCAGTCCGGTTTCGAGAAGCTGGTGCACGAGCACGTCACGGTCGCCATCCAGCAGAATGTCGTATTGAACCTCAGCCTGAAGATCGCGCGCACCAGCAGCACCGTCGAGGTCACCACCGGGCAAAGCACGCTGCAAACCGAAGATGCCTCCGTCAGCCAGACCATCACCGCCAGGGAGATCAACGCCCTTCCCCTCAATGGCCGTAACTACACCCTGCTGGCCCAGCTGGCCCCCGGCACCACCACGACTTACTACGACTCCGGCCATGGAGAGGTGGAGAGCGGAACCTTCACCGCCAACGGCATCATCACCACCTTCAATAACTATCTCCTTGACGGCATCTCCAACAACAACGATACGGCGGACTTCGGCAACGGCACCTCCTATGCGATCAAGCCCCCGCCAGATGCGCTGGCAGAGTTCACAGTGGAGACGGCGAATTACAGCCCGGAGTACGGACGATCCGGCGGCGCGGTCCTGAACGCCGTCACCAAGTCAGGCCAGAATCAGTTCTTCGGCGACCTGTGGGAGTTCAACCGCAATTCCTTTTTCGATGCGAACGACTTCTTCCTGAACCACGCGAACCAGCCCCGCCCTGCGTTCAACCGCAACCAGTTCGGCGGCAGCCTCGGCGGCCCCATCTACCGCAACAAGACCTTCTTCTTTATGGACTATGAAGGTCTGCGCATGAAGCAGGGCGAAGCCTACACCTCCAGCGTTCCTACGGCGCTCGAGCGTTCCTCCGGATTCACGAATTACAACGACCTGATCGCGGCGCAGAAGGGTACGCAGACCGACATCCTCGGGCGCACCACCCCCATCGGCACCGTCTTCGATCCCGCTACCACTCGCTATCTGACCAAGGGCTTTGTCGATCCCGTCACCGGACTCACCGCCCAGTCGGCCGGTTATGTGCGCGAGCCGTTTACCGGAAATGTCGTTCCCTCCCAGCGCATTTCCCCGGTCGCGGCCAAGCTGCTCGCCCTCTTCCCGGCGCCTGATACCAACGGCACCGGTATCGTGAATAACTTTGCCGACGCGCCGCTTCTTATCGATCAATCGGATGCCTTCGATGTGCGCGTCGACCAGAACTTCTCGTCAAAGGATGAGCTTTTCGCCCGCGGCAGCTATGCGCTCCAGCCGCGCGTCATCCCCGCTCCCTGCCCCACCCTGGCCGAATGCGGCGTCTCCGCGACCGTGGGCACGCAGAACACCAACATCGAAGGCATTGCCCTCGGCGAAACCCATATCTTCTCGCCCAGTCTGGTGAATGAGTTCCGCGTTGGCTATAACCGTATCCATATGGACCGCCTCGCGCCCTATGGCGCGACTGCCGGCCTGAACGCGCAGTACGGCATTCCCGGCATCCCGGACGGCGCCGGCAACGGCGGCCTCGCCCAGATCAAAATCTCCGGCCTTTCCGAAATGGGAGGACACAACAACGTTCCTCTCGATGAGATTGGCTCCGAAACCCAATACAACGACAGCATCTCCCTCCAGCGCGGCCGCCATTCCATGCGCTTCGGCGGGGAGTATGAGGGCATCAAGAACGCCATTTACAGCGCCCAGTTCCCCCATGGCTACTTCAGCTTCACCGGCGGCTATAGCGATTTGCCCAACGGCAATACCGCCAGCACCGGCATCGCCCAGTTCGCGATCGAGCCGACCCCGTCAACCGCAACCGGCTGCACCACCCTCAGCGCCAGTTCGGCGCCACCCTCCAACACCTCGGGTTGCTTCACTTACGACTATGTCGGCGGCGCGACCCAGATCGAAGGTTCCCCCCTCTCGCAGCAGGACTATCGCAAGCCTTACTTCGGCGGATACTTCACCGATAGCTGGAAAGCCCTCCAGCGCCTCACCCTCGATCTGGGCC
>JBAUGH010000743.1:0-3585 GCA_049679565.1 Acidobacteriaceae bacterium | reverse complement strand
ACCCAAAAATCGTAACTTTTCCTGCATGACCGGCTCCCTTCCGCTTGTGGCTCTGAACTGCGTGTCCTGATAAACACACAGCCTAACCCACGATCAGCGCATCGGCGCCGGTCACTCCATACTGACTGAAGTCGACAGTTGACAGCCGTAGTAAGCCGACGGAACATTTCAGGCGGCGCACATCATCATTTCCATACAGCCGATTCCACGGGATCTATCTCCTTTCGGGCGCAGGTCGGGGATTTGCTGATCCGATTCGCCGGCAACCCGAGTAGTATGGCGGAGTCCGCGTGTCCGTCCTTACCCCGCCGGATGCCTCATATTGCAGCGCCAGGAGGCTCTTTCCATGCCCGAGCAAACCGTGGGGGACGCTGACAACGGTGCTACTCGCAGCGTCGTGCCGACCGACCTGCCCTCCGGAATCGATATCGGTCCGTATCACCTGCTCCAGATGATCGGTACAGGCGGGATGGGTGAGGTTTGGATGGCCGAGCAGCGGCAGCCCGTGCGTCGCCGCGTTGCCATCAAACTGATCAAGATCGGCATGGACACGCGCGAGGTGGTAGCGCGTTTCGAATCCGAGCGCCAGGCGCTGGCCCTGATGGACCATCCCGCCATCGCGAAGGTGTTTGATGCCGGGTCTACCCCCGAGGGGAGGCCGTACTTCGTGATGGAGTACGTCGCCGGCCTTCCCATCACTGAATATTGCGACAGGCACAAGCTCTCGATGAGGGAGCGGCTGGAGTTATTCATTCAGGTCTGCGAGGGCGTACAGCATGCGCACCTGAAGGCCATTATCCATCGCGATCTGAAACCTTCGAACATTCTGGTTACGGAGGTCGACGGCAAGCCGATGCCGCGCATCATCGATTTTGGCGTGGCGAGGGCCACCCTGCGGCTCAACGGCGGATCGATGTACACCCGGCTGGGCGAAATCATCGGGACGCTCGGCTACATGAGTCCGGAACAGGCCGACTCCGCCGGTCAGGACGTGGACACGCGGACGGATGTGTACTCGCTGGGGGTGGTGCTCTATGAGCTGTTGGTAGGCTCGCTGCCTCTGGACTTCAACAAGCTGGCTTATGATGAGGTTCTGCGCCGGCTGCGGGACCAGGATGTGCTGCGGCCGAGCACGAAGGTGCGAACGATGGGCGCTGGCTCGGCCCTCACCGCGCAAAACCGTGGCGCCGACATCCCCGCGCTGTCGCGGCAACTACGCGGCGACGCAGACGCCATCGCTCTGAAGGCTCTTGAGAAAGATCGCAGACGCCGCTACGCCACGCCCTCCGAGTTAGCCGCCGACATCGGGCACTACCTGCGCAACGAGCCGGTCAGCGCTCACGCGCCCAGCGTTGGGTATCGCGCGCGCAAGTACATTCGGCGCCATCGTGTCGGGGTGGCCGTGGCCGCAGCCGGAGTGCTGCTGCTGGCCAGCTTCGCGATCGCCCAGGCGGTGGAGCTGCGCAACATCCGAAGGGAGCGCGACCGCGCCGACCGCATCACAGGCTTCATGACCGGCATGTTCAAGGTCTCCGACCCCCGTGAAGCGCGCGGCAACACCGTCACCGCGCGGGAGATCCTCGACAAGGGAGCGCAGCAGATTAGTACCGGTCTCGGCGATGACCCGCAGCTGCAGGCGCAGATGATGTATACGATGGCCGTTACCTACGGCGACCTGGGCCTTTATCCTCAGGCACAGTCGCTGGATGAAAGCGCCATCGCCATTCAGCGGCGCGTACTCGGCCCCCGGCACCCGGATACCCTTCAGTCCATGAGATCGCTGAGCGCCATCCTGGCGAATCGGGGCCATTTCGACGAAGCGGAGAAGGTGGGCCGCGAGACACTGGTGATCGAGCGCCAGGTCCTCGGACCCGAGAATCGATTCACACTCCGTTCCATGAGCCTGCTTGCCAATACTCTTCAACGGGAAGGTCATCTTGCCGAAGCGGAGAAGCTGCAGCGCGACACGATGGAAATCCAGCGCCGCGTCCTCGGTCCGGAAGACCGCCATACCCTGGAGACGAGCACTTTACTCGCGGAATTACTGTTGCAGGAAGGTCATCTTGCCGAAGCGGAGAAGCTGCAGCGCGACACGATGGAAATCCAGCGCCGCGTCCTCGGCTCCGACCATCCCGACACCCTTGCAACGATCAATGGCCTGGCCAATACCCTGGGGGGCGAAGGTCATTATCCCGAAGCGGAGAAACTGCAGCGCGAAACCATCGATGCGGAGCGTCGAATCCTCGGCGCCGACCACGAGGAGACCTTGATGTCCATGGACAGCCTGGGGGGAACTTTGATTGCCGAGGGTCGTTATCCGGAGGCCGAGGCGCTCTTTGCGCAGGCGCTTGAAATCCAGCGGCGCGTCCTCGGCCCCGAGCACCCTGACACCCTGATGTCCATGGGCAACCTCGCCACTGCCTATGAGAGCGAGGGCCGTTACGCCGAAGCTGAAAAACTGCACCGGGAAACCCTCGAAATCCAGCGCCGTGTGTCCGGTCCTGAGCACCCCACCACCCTCATCGACATCGAAAACGTGGCCATCGACGTGAGCCATGAGGGACACTACAGGGAGGCCGAACAGATGTTCCGCGGAGCAATCGAGACAGCCGCGAAATCAAGCCAGCCCGGAGTGCTGGATAACGCCTGGTACTACTTCGCCTGCACGGCAGCCAGTGCGGGGCACCACGATGAAGCGCTCGATTATCTCAGTAAGGCAATCGATCTCGGATTCAGGCAGCCTGCCACGATTGCCGCAGAAGACGACCTGAAATCCCTGCGCGGCGATCCGCGTTTCGCGGCGCTCGTCGCCAGGGCCGGGCAGCCAGTCACAGCGAAGACTCAATAATCGACGGCAACGCGAGCCGAGTTGCCACCGATTCATGGTGCCTTCGGAACAAGCAGCCAACTTCGTCGCATGACTGAGAATGGGGTCCAACCCTGACTCACTTCTCGCGAGACTGATCGAACAGGTAGCCGCTGGGAAATTGCTGGTTGCCGGCGACTCGGAAGTTATTGCATCTTCGTCTCGATTGATGCCCAATCGCCAAGTCACTCATCGAGCCGGATTATTGACCTGACACCGGCCTTCCGGAACATTCGCGCGGCTGATACTCCCGAGCTAAAGCCCGATCATTCCTGGGAAGCCTTCTCGGCACGACGGAAGACGTGCCCTGACACGAAGCGGTGCCGGGGTCTGCGTTCGGGTTGGATGACCGGCCATCCGCAAAGTTCGGTTACAGGAAACCCATACACACGCATGCGATCAGGCACCGCTCAAAACCACCTCCCGGCTACCGGCTCGCCCCGAGTACCTCCGTACTCTTGCCCCCTCCCCGAAATCCCCCTAAGCTCAAACTAGGAAAAAAGTCTATCCACCCGGCCTCGCGGCTAACCGCGAGGCTTTTTCGTTGTGGCTGCGCACTGTGCACTGTCCTCTGCGCACTGTCCTCCGCGCACTCTCTCGAAAGGAAACCTATGCCTCTCCCAAACGAACCTCCGGCCGACACCACCCCTCCCGCCGCTCAACCCAAACCCCGCCGCTGCCGCTCCCTCCGCGTTACCGGAGAACAGTGCGACGCGACC
>JBAUGH010000742.1:0-2253 GCA_049679565.1 Acidobacteriaceae bacterium | reverse complement strand
TGTTTCTGCTGGCGGGCTGCGGACGCTTCGGGCGGTAACCTGCGGAGGCAACCGGCCCGCAGCGCATCGTCTGCATCGGCGAAGCCTACAACGAGATGATCTACGCGCTCGGCGCGCAGGCCAACCTGGTCGGCGTCGATTACTCCAGCACCTGGCCTCCCGAAATCAAAAACCTGCCCACCGTCGGCTATCACCGCGCCCTCAGTGCCGAAGGCATCCTCTCGCTCCATCCCACCCTGATCCTCTCCGACAACAACATCGGTCCCGATAACGTCGTTCGCCAGCTGCAGGCCCTGCACGTCCCCATGAAGACCTTCCAGGCGAAGGACGACTCGGTTGCCGGCACCGAAGTGCTGCTGCGCGAAATGGGCGCCTTCTTCCATAAAGAAAAGCGCGCCGAGGAACTCTGCGCGCAGATGGACAGCCAGATGGCCGCAGCCGCGGCTGCCGTGAAGCAGTACAAGACAACCCCGCGCGTCGCTGTTATCCACTTCGGTCGCGCTTCGAACGTCTACCTCCTCGTCGGCAACGGCGGCGGAGGCGATGCCAGCACGGCCGGAAAAATGGTCGAGCTGGCCGGCGGGCAGATGGCCATCCAGCAGCGCGGCATGCAGCGCATGGTCTCACCGGAAATCATCGCGAAGAGCAATCCGCAGGTCATCCTCATGACCGAGTACGGCTTCGACCGTCTTGGCGGCATGGACCAGGCCAAGGCCCTGCCCGGCGTGGCCGAAACCGACGCCGCCCGCCACAACCGCATCTACCGCGTGCCCGAACACGAGCTGATGTACTTCGGTCCCGGCACCGGCGAGGCCATCATTCAGCTGGCAAAACTCATCCATCAATGAATGCCCGTCGAGCGGACCGCTGGTGCCTGGTCGTGCTGTTCCTGCTCATGATCGCCACTACCGTTGCCTCCATTCGTTATGGCGCAATGGATTTCTCCGCGCATGACATGGCCGCTGCCGTCTGGGGCAAGCTTTCCGGCCGCACCGATCTGTCGCTCGATCAGCGCATCTTCATCGAGTTGCGCGTGCCGCGCGCGATCCTGTGCCTTCTCGTTGGAGCCTGTCTGGGTGTCGGTGGCACCCTGATGCAGGCGCTCTTTCGGAATCCCATCGTCGAGCCGGGCCTTGTCGGCACTTCAAGCGGTGCGGCCTTTGGCGCCGCTCTCTTCTATGTCTTCGGCGCTATGCTCAAAGTCGAACTCGGCGGCTGGACGCTTCCCCTCGCGGCCTGCGCCGGGGGCGTGCTGTCCACGTATCTGGTTTTCGCCCTGGCGCACACCAAACACCAGGGCCGCAGTTCCATCCTGCGTCTGCTGCTCACCGGCCTCGCCATCAACGCCCTCTTCATGAGCGGCATCGGCTTCCTGTCCTACGTGGCGCGCGATCCGGCCGCCCGCTCCATCATTTACTGGAACCTCGGCACGCTTTCCGGAGCGGACTGGAACTCCGTCATGGTGGTCGGCATGGCCACGATCGGCGGCCTCGTGCCCGCAATTGCCTTTGCGAAATCCCTCAACGCTCTCATGATCGGCGAAGACGAGGCTGCGGCTCTCGGCGTCAACGTCGGCCGCCTCAAGTGGACCGTGCTCACCATCAACGTGCTCATGGTTGCCGTCGCCACAGCCTTCACTGGGGTGATCAGTTTCGTCGGACTCATCGTCCCGCACATTCTGCGCATCGTCCGCGGCCCCGACAATCGCTTCCTTATCCTCGGCAGCGCGCTTCTCGGCGGCACGCTGCTCAGCGTCGCCGATCTCATCGCCCGCGTCTCCCTGCGTCCTGCCGAGCTGCCCATCGGCATCGTCACCGCGGTCGTGGGCGTGCCCGTCTTCCTCTCGCTGCTGCGCAGCCGGGAGTACCTGTCCTGACGCCATGCTGACGGCAAACGATCTCGTCTTTCGAGCCGGTGGCCGCGCGCTGGTCGACCGCGTCTCCGCGCGTTTTGAGCCCGGGCATCTGCACCTCATCCTCGGCGCGAACGGAGCGGGCAAGTCCACCCTGATCCGCCTGCTGGCGCGGCTGCTGCGCCCCGGCGAAGGCAGTGTGCGCTACGACGGCCACGACGCTGCCCACTGGCATGAGCGCGATCTGGCGCGGCGTCGGGCGGTGCTGTCCCAGGAAGTCGACGTCGCCTTTTCCATCCCCGTGCGGGAGTTGGTCCTCATGGGCCGCTACCCGCATTTTGGAGCCCGTCCGGGTGCCGACGATCTCGCCATCTGCGACGAAGTCATGCGCTTCTTCGATG
>JBAUGH010000741.1:0-3901 GCA_049679565.1 Acidobacteriaceae bacterium | reverse complement strand
CTCTCACCGGCGCCGCCGTCCTGCGTGCCGGCTTCCGCATCTTCTTCGGCCTGGGCGACCACGGCCCCATCGACGAGTCCGCCAAAGTCGATGAAGAGCCTGAGACCAGCGAGGAAAACAAGCGCATCGACTGGTTCCTCTACTTCCCTGCCTCCGCCTGCATCGCCGGCTCCCTCTGCCTTGCGTTCTGGCCCGTTTTCGCCAGCGGCGTCTACTCGTCCTCTGTGCGCTTCATGGATTTCCGCAGCTACGCCCACGCGGTCTACCGGCAGTTCACGCCCGCGCCGTTCCTCGCGGCCCCGGCACTCCACGGCAGTGACATGCTGCTCGCCGCCCTGCGCGCCCTGGCCGCCATCGCCGTCGCGCTCTGGGCTGTCTACCGTCTCCGCATCCCGCGCGCCCTGCGCTGGCCCTCGCACCTCGAAGGTCCCCTCAAGCCCTTCCGCGACATCCAGAGCGGCCACCCCGGCGATTACGTCGCCTGGCTTACCGTGGGATTCGCCCTCCTCGGCGCCGCCGCCTTCTGGCTCTCCCTCCATGCATGACGCCGCCTCCACCCGCAGTACCCTGTACCCTGTACCCTGTTCACTGCCCTTATGTGGCTCCGCCGCCTCCACATCCTCCGCGTCACGCCCTCCGGTGAGACCCACCCCTGCCCCATCGCGTGGATCGACAACTTCGCCATGCGCAATTTCACCAACGACGCCGTCTTCGACGACACCCTCCCCGCCGCCGACGGCCTCCTCGAAGCCGGCTTCCGCGTTCCTCTCGATCGCCTCGCCCCAGCCATGGAAGACTGGTTCCGCCGCAAAGGCTATCTCGCTCCCGGCGAAACCCTCCGCGTCGAGGAACTCCCTCCCGCGCACTGACCCGCAGCAGCCCTATTTTCCGAACGGCGCGTGCTTCAGATAGACATAGGTCACAAACGGCGTGGCCGCCCCATCCTTCATCTCCGGCGCGAACGTCAGGTGCTTCACGAAGTGCATCGAGTCGCTGATGATGTCGTCATCGTCCGCATCGATCAGCTTCGCCTTCTTCACCTTGCCGTCCACCCCCACCGTCGCTTCCACCAGCGCATTGCCGTAGAGGGGCTCCATCCGCTCCGGCTTCATCTCGATCACCTTGTGCGGAATCGACCCGTCCAGTTCCGGCTCACCCATATCCGGCTCGTTCACCGGAATCGCGAACAGCCCCGGCGGAAACGTCTTCACCACCTCCGCCTTCCCCGCCGCTTCAACCATCACCTGCCCCGCGTCGTAGATGCGGAACCGCTGCGGAACGCTGTGCACCCCCACCGGCTGCCAGTTCTCCCACGTCATCGACTGGTTCTCCAGCTGTGCAAACGCCAGCACGTGCGCGATCGGATCGAAGCAGATCCGCATCCGCAGCACCTCGCTCGTGCAGTCGAACGGCATCCCGTCTACCTGCTGGAAGCGCACATACTGCTTCGGCTTCGGCGTATTGAAACGCTCCACCACATAGATGGGCGCGCGATAGTTCTCGCGCAGGTCGAAGATCTTCAGCGGCATGAAGGTATTGAAGTGCCGCCACTGCTTCTTCGCGGCCAGATCTTCAATGTGGGTGTACTGGAAATCTCCCGCCCTGATGTCCACCCGCTCGTTGCGCAGCGGATCGCGCCACATATCCCACGTGCCCGTGGTCAGCTTGCCTTTGTGGTTGTAGAGCTTCAGCTCGTAGTGCACGTGCAGCGGAAGATCGGTGCCTGTGTTGCCCGCCTCCATCTCCAGCGCCCGCGCCATTTCGCTGGTAAACGGATGCGTCGCCGCCACCTGCCCTGCCGCTGCCAGGCAAAAACCCAGCAGCGCACATCCCCCCCACAGTCCCGCTCTGGCCCTCATCGCATTCTCCGGAACGCGCCATCCTAACAGACGCCGCGCGCCGCGCAAGGACCCATTTCGGCTCTCAGCGCTCGGCCGTCTGCGACGTTGCCTTGTCCAGCTCGCGGTACATCTCCTCGTTGCGCAGGATCGCCTGCACGTACTCCCGCGTCTCCGTAAACGGGATCGACTCCACGAACTCGTCCATCCCGTGATAATTGCCGATGCTCTGCCAGTCCGCCACCCGGTCGTCGCCCGCGTTGTAGGCGGCAAACGCGTACTCCCGCTGCCCACCGAACTTGTCCAGCATCTGTTTCAGGTAGAGCGTCCCCAGCCGGATGTTGGTCGCCGGGTCCAGCAAATCGTCGGTCCGGAAGTGGTGCAGGCCCTCCTCGCGTGCCATGGCCCGGCCTACCACCGGCAGCAGCTGCATCAGGCCGTAAGCGTTCTTGTTCGAAACCGCCCCCGGATTGAACTCCGTCTCCTGCCGGATCAAAGACGCCACCATATAAGGATCGAGCCCGTTGCGCTCGGCATCCGCCTTAATATCCGTCCAGTAGTTCTGCGGGAACAAAATCCGCCAATACGCCACCGGAATCGCCTCGATCGGCGCCGAGGTGTAGAACGGCAGCGCCCGCTTCAGCAGCCGCATCGCCCGCCACGATTCCCCGTCCGCCGCGTAGATCTCCGCCTCCGCGAACGCGCCCCACTCATCGCTGCCATCGGCCGCGCGAATCTCCGGCGCAATGTATTCGTTCAGTCCCGCATTCGCCAGCAGCTTTGCCTTCACCACGTGCGGATCGTCTTCCGGCACATCGTCGCTCAGCTCCGGAATCGCCTCCGGCCGCAGTGCGTCCAGCGCCGCCACCGCATCCGGCGTCACCGCTCCCAGAGATTTCAGCCGGTCCTGCGCCAGCATCGCGTAATAGTAGTGCGGATACACCCGCACGATCGTCCGGTAGTACTCCGCCGCAGCCGACGGCTTGTGCTCCTGCTCCTCATACACCCGCGCCCGCCAGTACAGCGCCGAGGGGGTCTCTTTCGTATCCGGATACAGCCGGATCTGCTCGTCGAACAGGCGCGCCGCCTCCGCGTACTGCCCCATTCGGTAGTTCAGCCAGCCCGTCCGCCAGTGCGCGCTCGGCGCGTAGTGGCTCCCCGGGAAACGCTGCGCCAGCTCCCCGTAATACGTGATCGCGTGCGGATAATCCTTGAGCAGCAGATACATGTTGCCGCTCGAATAGAGCGCCTCCGCCAGCCATTCGCTCTGCGGGAAACGCGTCTCCATCTGCGCCACAATCGCCTGCTGCGCGGAGGCGTCCCCCCGGTCCCGCGCCAGCTCCATCTCCAGATACATCCGCCGCGCGCCGCTTTCGTCGTTCGTGTCCGGAATCGCATCCAGCTCCGGCTGCGACAGCCGGTGCAGCTTCCAGTCGCATTCCGCCGCCGCCACCTGCAGCGCATCCCGCGCCGCATCGTCCAGATTCGCCTGGCTGGCCAGCGAGCGATATTCCTCGTCTGCATCGGAATAGTGACCCGCGTTATACAGCGCATCCGCATGCCGCCGCCGGTCTTCCGCAGGCAGCGTCTCCAGCACCCCGTTGCCCGCCAGCGTGCTCCGCGCCACCCCCGCCTCGATCGACAGCGGATAGTCCAGATACACATGCTCGAAAAGATGGTTCGCGTCGTTCGTGCGCCCCGCCAGCGCCTCCGCTTTCGCCATCGCCAGCTGGAAATCCGCATGCCCGGCAATCGCCTCACTGCGATGCGGATCGAGCGCCGCCAGCGCTCCCTGAGCATCGCCCTGCTGCACGAGCAGATTCGCCCGCAGCACCGGAACGCTCGCCACAAAAATACTGTCCGGATACTTCTTCCCGTACGTATCCAGAACCGTTTCCGCCTGCGGCAGCTGGTTGTTCTGCAGGTACGCCTGCGCCGTCAGATAGTCGTCGTAATCGGACAGCACTCCGTCCGGCTCGGCATGCGTGCCGTCCGCCAGGTGCGCCGAATGCAGCGCCGCTACCGCCTCCGGGAAATCGCGCTTCAGCAGGTACGCATGCCCC
>JBAUGH010000740.1:0-19780 GCA_049679565.1 Acidobacteriaceae bacterium | reverse complement strand
TTTCTGCGATACAGGTAGGGTTTGTCCCGAGGGATTTCCCCATGACCTGCAAGACACCCCACAAGACTCCTGCCCTACGGGTCTCCGCTCTCGCTGCTCTTCTCTGCCTGCTCTTCGCCCCAACTCTGCGAGCCCAGACGGGCCAGGACGTCTCCTTCCCCGCCGGCGGCGAAACCGCCCATGGCCTGCTCTATCTCCCCGCGGGCGGCGGCGCGCACCCCGGCCTCATCGTCATCCACGAGTGGTGGGGTCTCAACGACTGGGTTAAGCAGCAGGCGCAGCATTTTGCCGATCAGGGCTACGTTGCCCTCGCCGTCGATCTCTACCGCGGCAAGGTTGCCACCGACGCTGAAACCGCCCATGAGCTGTCGCGCGGCCTTCCCCAGGATCGGGGCGTCCGCGACCTCACCTCCGCCGCCGACTACCTCGCCCACCGCAGCGACGTCGACCCCCGGCGCATCGGCGCCATCGGCTGGTGCATGGGCGGAGGCTACGCCGCACAGCTCGCCGTCGCCGACCCCAGCCTGCGTGCCGTGGTCATCAACTACGGTTCCCTGCCCACCGACCCGGCCTCCCTCGCGAAAATCCACGCCGCCGTCCTCGGCAACTTCGGCCAACAGGACCGCGGCATTACTCCCACCGACGTCCAGGCCTTCGAGACCGCCATGCGCTCCCTCGGCAAGACCGTCGATGTGAAGGAGTATCCCGACGCCGGTCACGCTTTTGAAAACCCCAATAACACCCAGGGGTACCGCCCTGTCGATGCCCGGGACGCCGCGCAGCGCTACGACAAGTTCCTTGCAAGCTACCTCAAAGAAGGCGGCAGATAGCCGGGAATCGCGTCCGGTACGGCCCTTGCGGCTTCGCCCGAGCCCTTCGTGCGGCCGGCCCTCTCCTTGTGCGAGCCTGCGCCATCGCCAAAGCGGATCAGGCCTTTACCGCTCGAGGCAGCCCCCCTCGTATCATTTCAGTTAACACATCCAGGGCGCCGGTAAGTGCCTTTCGGTTCCTGTCCCGGTTACCATAAGGGAAAAAATATTTCTTGCTTCCCCCTCGGCGAACGTGTTAACTATGCAGGCAATAATCTTCAGATTCCTGCCTTGCAGTAC
Organism: Acidobacteriaceae bacterium; assembly: GCA_049679565.1. Classification (GTDB taxonomy): domain Bacteria; phylum Acidobacteriota; class Terriglobia; order Terriglobales; family Acidobacteriaceae; genus Palsa-343. Next base: position 18,671 of record JBAUGH010000740.1, on the reverse strand, counting down.
CAGGGGAAAGTGCGGTCTCAGGACCAACCACAATGAAAATTGGAACGACTATCCGAGGTTACCGCCTTCAGAAAGGCCTCTCCCAGGGCGATATTGAGAAGCGAACCGGGCTTCTTCGCTGTTATTTATCGAGAGTGGAAAACGGGCACACCGTTCCCTCACTCGATACTCTGGCCAAAATCGCTGGCGCACTCGAACTGCCGCTCGCTCAGCTCTTCGCGGAAGACACTCTGGGACGTCAGCTCCAGTCCCAGAAGCTCTCCGATGACGAATTGCGATTCCTGACGCAGATTCGGCGTTACTCCACCAACCTGAACGACAGCGATCGGAAGCTCCTGCTCGCCATGGTCAAGAAGTTCGCGGCGACCGCGACTCGATAAGCGAAATCCGGTCCAGGCTCTCGGCTCATCGCGCAGATCGCTGCGGCGCCGCCGCAGCGGTTGCCGCGCTCCTGCGCACTGACCTCTGTGCGCTGTCGGCGCTTGACGGCTTTACCTCGTCCCCGCGTAGTAGGACCGCAGCCCCCAGGCGACCAACAGCAGCGCAAACGCTCCCACTGTCACCGCCATCGCTCGCCGCCGGACAAAGGTCGTGCGCGGCGCGCCGATCCGCGGCACCAGCGGCACGCCCAGCGCCAGGCCGCTCAGGAACCCGCCCAGATGGGCCATGTTGTCGATCTGCGGCACCCCGGAGACTCGCGTGTGAACCACCCACAGTCCCCCATCGAATACAAAATTCAGCAGCGCGAAGTACCACACGCTCCTGCGGAGCTTCTTCAGCTCAACCTGCGGAATCGGCAGCAGCGGCGACCGCAGCAGCATCAGCAGGACCCCGGCCAGCCCGAACACCGCGCCGGAAGCGCCTGCGCTCAGCACCCCTCCGTGGTCCGGAAAGCCAGGATTCACGGCGATGCCCAGCAGGTTCCCGGCGACACCGGTGAGAATGTAGGCCGCCACCATCCCAAACTCGCCCAGCAGCGGCTCCCCCAGCAGCCCCAGGTTCCACAGGCACCACATGTTGGCGCCAATGTGAATCCAGCCGAAGTGGGTGAAGATCGCCGTGAAGACCCGCCACCACTGGCCCCAGTGGAGCACCGCCCCGCCGTTGCACAGCAGCGCAAGTGAGAGGTTGTCCTGGAAGGTCGGACCCGCCACCGTTCCGCTCAGCGCCAGTGTCATCAGATACACCGCGCAATTGATTCCCACCAGCCAGTAGGTCGCCGGCGCGTGCGCCCAATGACGCCGGGGGTGCGGCCGCTGCGGCGCGGGATTGTACGACGGCGGTGGATACCACCCCTGCCGCTCCTGCGGCGGCTCAACTCCGGGCGGCAAAATTACCGGACGCGCCCTGAACGACCCGCTCTCTTCCGAACCCATACTCTTACCCTACCGTTCCCGCTCCGCCGTGACAAACCATTCGCTGATGGCCCTGCTCCCGGCTCCGCGCTCCGGCTGCCGTTACAATTTTCCTTCGGCCCTATTCCTTCCTTCGGAGTCCTTCCCCTTGACCAGTCAGAATCCGCAGCATGAGAAAAGAATCGCCCGCGCTCTGCTGAGCGTCACGGACAAGTCCGGCCTGATCGACTTCGCCCGCCGGCTCGCGCAGCACCGGATCGAGCTGGTCTCCACCGGCGGGACCGCCAAAGCTCTGCGCGACGCCGGCCTTGCCGTCCGCGACATCTCCGACCTCACCGGCTTCCCGGAAATGCTCGACGGCCGCGTCAAGACGCTCCACCCCAAAGTCCACGGCGGCATTCTCCACGTCCGCAGTAATCCCGAGCACCGCAAGCAGGTGGAAGCGCACGGCATCGAGCCCATCGACATGGTGGTGGTCAACCTCTACGCGTTCGAGAAGACCGCGGCCAGGCCCAACGCCACCTTCGCCGAGATCATCGAGAACATCGACATCGGCGGACCCTCCATGGTCCGCTCCGCCGCCAAGAATTTCGCAGACGTCGCCATCGTGACTGCTCCCGCGGACTACGCCGCCCTTGCCGATGAGCTCGACGAGCATCACGGCGCGCTCAGCCGCGAGACCCGCTGGCGGCTGGCCCAACAGGCCTTCGCCGCCACTGCTGCCTATGACACGGCCATCGCCAACGCCCTCGAGGGCATGGAAGCGTCCGCGCCGGAAAAGCCGCCCCGCCGCATCGACGAGTTCCCGCACGCGCTGCGCCTGGTGTATCCGCTGGCCCAGACGCTGCGCTACGGCGAGAACCCGCACCAGCGCGCCGCGCTCTATCGCGACGGATCGGGGAAAGGCGTGGCCGCCGCCGAGCAGCTGCAGGGCAAGGAGCTGAGCTACAACAACCTCGTCGATCTGGACGCCTGCTGGGAGCTGGCGCAGGAATTCGACGAGCCCATGGTCGCCATCATCAAGCACACCAATCCCTGCGGCGCCGCCATCGGGTCCGATGTGCTCGACGCTTACCGCAAGGCTCTGACCACCGATCCGGTTTCCGCCTTCGGCAGCGTCATCGGCGTCAATCGCGAAATCGACGGCAACGCCGCCGAGGAAATTGCCACGCTCTTCGTCGAAGCCATCGCCGCGCCCAGCTTCACGGCCGAAGCCCGCCAGCGCTTCGCCGCGAAGAAGAACCTGCGTCTCGTCGTCGTCCAGCACGCCAACACCGCGCGGGTGATCAGGCAGGTTTCCGGCGGCGCGCTTCTGCAGGATGCCGACCGTGGCCGCGTCGAAGCTTCGGATCTCAAAACCGTAACGAAGCGCAAGCCCACCGAAGACGAGCTGATTTCCCTGCTCTTCGCGTGGAAAGTCTGCAAGCATGTCAAATCGAACGCCATCGTGTACGCGCGCAACGGCCAGACGATCGGCATCGGCGCGGGCCAGATGAGCCGCGTGGATGCCGCGCGCTTCGGCGCGATGAAGGCGGTGCTGCCGCTGGCCGGATGCGTGGCCGCCTCCGACGCCTACTTCCCGTTTTCCGACGGGCTCGAAGTCGTCGCCCAGGCCGGAGCCACCGCCGTCATCCAGCCGGGCGGCTCTGTCCGCGATCAGGACGTCATCGACGCCGCCGACCGCCTCGGCCTCGCCATGGTCTTCACCGGCATGAGGCACTTCCGCCACTGAGGATGCGCATCGCATTTCGAGTGTGATAAAGGTTCGACATGCCCCCTGTTGCCGACAAACTGCGCCTCAGCGCCATCGCCCCCGGCCTTGTGCAATCGGAAATCCGCGCCATGACCGTCGAGTGCGAGCGCGTCGGCGGCGTGAACCTCGCCCAGGGCGTGTGCGACACGGAGGTTCCGCAGCCGGTCGCAGCCCGCGCCGTCGAAGCCATCGCCGAGGGACTCAACATCTACACCCGCATGGACGGCATCGAGCCGCTGCGCCAGGCCGTTGCCGCCCGCGCCGCCCGCTACAACGGCATCCACGCCGATCCCGACACCGAGATCCTCGTCACCTCCGGCGCGACCGCCGGATTCTGCGCCGCCGCCATGGCCCTCTTCAATCCCGGCGACGAGGTGATCCTCTTCGAGCCTTTCTACGGCTATCACCGCAACACGCTCAGCGCCTTGCGCGTCGAGACCGTCTCCGTGCCGCTGGCGGCGCCCACCTGGACGCTCGACTTCGCCACCCTCCGGGCCGCCATCACCCCGCGCACCCGCGGCATCGTCATCAACTCGCCGTCGAATCCCTGCGGCAAGGTCTTCTCCCGCGCCGAGCTCGAAGCCATCGCCGCCCTTGCCCTCGAGCACGATCTCTTCGTCCTCACCGACGAAATTTATGAGTACTTTGTCTTTGACGGCGCGCGGCACATCAGCCTCGCCACCCTGCCCGGTATGGCCGAGCGGACCATCACTATCTCCGGCTTGTCGAAGACCTTCAGCATCACCGGCTGGCGCGTCGGCACGCTCATCGCCGATCGCCGCTGGCTGGGCGCGATCGCCTACTTTCACGACCTCATCTATGTCTGCGCGCCTTCGCCCTTCCAGCACGCGGCCGCGGCCGGCCTGATGCAGCTGCCGGACAGCTTCTACGCAAGTCTCGCTGTCGATTACGAAAAAAAGCGCGACACACTCTGCGCCGCGCTCGCCGATGTGGGCCTGACGCCCTCCATTCCGCAGGGGGCCTACTACGTTCTGGCCGACGTCAGCCGATTGCCCGGCGGGAACGCCCGCGAGAAGGCCCGCAATCTTCTGCGCGATACCGGGGTCGCCGCGGTTGCCGGCACCGCGTTCTTTGCCGAAGGGCGCGGCGAGAATCTGCTGCGCTTTTGCTTTGCCAAGCGCGATGAAGACCTCGACCGCGCCTGCGCTCTGCTGCGAAAGCTTTGAGGCTCAGGCCGCGGGTTCGCTCTGGGCAACGATCTCCACCAGCGGATAGCCCAGCCGCTTCCACGCGTCATATCCGCCGCGCAGCGGCCGCACCCGGTGAATGCCCATCTGCCGCAGCTTGAGCGCCATACGGGCCGCCGTCGCCTCGCTGGGACAGGTGCAGAACAGCACAATCTCCTCGTCGCGCGGGATGCGCGCGCTCTGCTCCATCAGCTTGTCCGGCGTGAGGCTCAGCGCACCGGGCAGCGTCCGCGGATCGGGCAGATAATCCAGCGGATGCCGCAGATCCACGATGAACAGCGGCTGGCCGCGATCCATCATCCCCTTCAGTTCCTCCGGCTCCAGCCGCGCCATGCGCACCGATTTGAGGAAGGCCCGCCGCTGCAGCATCCGCCACACCAGGAAGCCGAGAAAGAGCAGCACGAAGAAAATGCCGAGCGAATGGAGCGTCCAGGAAAACACATGCGTGTTGTGGCGGAGCACGTCGCCGAAGAAGCGGCCGCCCAGGGTCACGGAGAGGCTCCACAGCAGTGCGCCGCCGGCATCGCAGACGAGGAATTTTTCATAGCTCATGCCGATCTGACCGGCAATGGGCGCGGCTACGGAGTTCAGCCCCGGCACAAACTTCGCCACCAGCAGCGCCGCCGCGCCCCGCCGGGTAAAGTAACCTTCTGTCTTGCGCACGCAGGCGGTGCTTTCGAGGCTGAGCCGGCACATCAGGCGCACCACGGCCGATCCGTAGCGCCTGCCCAGCAGGTACCAGATTGAGTCGGCGATCAGGCTGCCCAGCAGGGCGGCCAGCACCACAATCCACAGGTGCAGGTGATGGGTTGCGGTGATGGTGCCCGCGGTGAGCAGCAGGGGCGTACTGGGAATGGGAATCCCGAGCTGCTCCGTCAGGATCCAGAGGAACACCACCAGGTAGCCGTAGCGGATGAAAAAGTCGAGAGCGAGAGGCATGAGAGTCCGCCTGAGCTGAACCGTGGAGGAACATCAGTATAGATGGCGAACGACGCCAAAGGTGGCAGGATTTCCGTCAGACCGGGCCCGCTTTTTGCGCCTCGTGACAGCGAATACAGCCCACCGGGCCGCGTCCGCGGTACCCTGTTCTCATGCCCGAGAAGGGAGCCGCACTCGCCGATCGCCCTGTGTCCTCACAGTTCTCAGCCGTCCAGGATGTCCTGCATCAGGGCATCGAACAGCATGCGTTTCCGGGCGCAGCCTGGGGCGTTGTGCACCGGGGAAAAATGGCCGCGCTCGACGCCGTCGGCCGCTTTACGTATGAGCCGGGCGCGCCGCCCGTCCTGCCGGAAACGGTCTTCGATCTCGCCAGCGTCTCCAAAGTCGCAGCCACCACTGCCGCCGCCATGCTGCTCGCCGATCGCGGGCTGTTCCAGCTCGACGCGCGGCTGGGCGACATCCTGCCCGGCTTTGTCGTGGGCATGGAACCCGGCAGCGGCAAGGAGCGCGTCACCCTGCGCATGCTCCTCGCTCACACTTCCGGCCTGGTTGGCTATGCGCCGCTGTTCCGCGCTTCCACCACGCCCGAGGCGCTGCTGCGGACCATCCTCCGGATGCCGCTCGAAAATCGTCCCGGCGAAAAGACCGAATACTCCGACTTCGGATACATCCTGCTGGGCAAAGTGATCGAAGTCCTGAGCGGGCAGCCGCTCGACGTCTTCTGCACCCACGCAATCTTCGCTCCGCTCGGCCTGAAGACCACGTGCTTCCTGCCGCCGGACACCTGGCGGAACACGATCCCGCCGACCGAAGACGATCGAATCTTGCGCCATCGGATCATTCAGGGCGAGGTGCAGGACGAGCACGCCTTCGTACTCGGCGGAGTGGCCGGCCATGCCGGAGTCTTCGCAAATGTTCACGACCTGCTGCGATTCGCGCAGTGCATTCTCGACCAGGGGCGCACCGCCGACGGCCAACCGCTTTTCCAGCCCCGGACCGTCGAGCAGTTTGCCACCCGCCAGGACTCCGGGCGCGCGCTGGGCTGGGACGTGCCCACAGAAAACTCCTCTTCCGGACGCCACTTCGGCCCGCGCTCCATCGGCCACCTCGGCTATGCCGGCACGTCGCTGTGGATCGATCCGGACCGCGAACTGGCCGTTGTCCTGCTCACGAATCGCACCTGGCCCGACCGCTCCAACGAAGCCATCCGCCAGATCCGCCCGCCCTTCCACGACGCCGTAGTCGAAGCTCTCGGCCTGGCCTAAGCTGTTTCCCGCGGAAACGCAAAAAGACCCTCGAAGCCGTCCGGCCGCGAGGGTCTTTTCTTTCTGTCGAATGCTTAGTAAATCCGGAAGTTGACCTCGATGTTGATCTCGACCGGAACCGCGTGTCCCTGATACATGGCGGGCTTGAACTTGTACTGCTTCACCGCTTCCACGGCTTTCTCGTCCAGACCCATGCCCAGCGGCCGAACCACGCGCACCCGCTGCGGATTACCCTGTGCGTCCACGATCAGCCCCACCACGCAAACGCCTTGGTATTTCGCGCGCCGCGCTTCGTCGGAGAACTCCGGATCGGGCGCGTAGATCAGGGTCGGATTCGAGACGCCGCCGCCGGGGTGGTAGAGACCACCGCCATAGCCGCCGCCCGAGCCCGGTCCAAGACCGTTGCCATTGCCGGAACCGATACCCCCTCCGGAACCCTGACCGAAGCCCGATCCGCTCCCGCCGCCCTGCGACGCCAGAGCGATCTGCGGGGACTGCGGAATTCCGATATTCGGCATGCTGGGATCGTCCGGCAGCTTAATCGGCTGCGGCATCCTGATCGCGGGCTCGACAGGCAGCTTGGGATGATCGAGCCGCAAAATCTGCGGAGGCGCGATCGGATCCTTCACCATCTTGGGCAGCTTGCCCTTCGAGGCTTCCACGATCTCGTGGTTCCCGCCGCCGCCACCGCCGCCCATAGTCAGCTTCGCCGTCGACGGGGGGATATAAGGAGGCACATCGACGACCGTGGCCACCATCTTCTTCTGGATCGCGCGCTGGTGCCACTGATCCAGCGCAAACAGCAGGATCAAACCGATGATCACCACGTGGGTGATGGCGGAAACCGCGCTGGAGGCGGGGCTCCGCTTCACGCGCAGGGGATCCCGCACCGCAATGGGCACCGAACTCAGCTGCAGGGGCGGCAACTTCTTCGGGAACAACACATCCCGAACGCTGGTCCACAGCGTCTTCCAGATGGGCTCCTCGATTACCGAGTCCAGGCCCCCGAAATTCGGAAGCGCGGGATCAGGCCCTCTACCCCGATTTGTCTCTGGTACCAGGTGCGGAGACGTCAAAACTGTATTCCCCATGCTCGTTCGCCAGGTGGTGCGAACACCCGGGCTTTCTCCTGATTATCAATGACAGCCGCCTCCCCTGTCTTGCCGGGGACGTTGCTGCACTTGCTGAGATGCGGTTGCCCCTCGAAAAATTACCTGCCATCCTCCTTCCCGGATAGACGCGCAATCGGACAGGAAGTTACTGGAGTCCTTGCGGATACAATGAACTTTTGCCCCGAAATCATTCGCAAGCTGGAGAAACGATGCCTTCTGCGCCGCCGGGTGCCGATAAGCCTATACCACTCAAAGACACTCTGTCGCTGCCCCGCACCGATTTTCCGATGAAGGCGAATCTGCCGCAGAATGAGCCTGCTCGCCTTCAAAACTGGACCCAAACCGGCCTCTATGACCAGATCCGGGCAGCCCGCCAGGGCGCGCCCCGCTACGTGCTCCACGACGGGCCTCCTTACGTCAACGGACCCATCCATCTGGGGCATGCTCTGAACAAAGGCCTCAAGGATTTCATCGTCAAGTCGCGGACGATGGCAGGGTTCGACGCGCCCTACGTTCCCGGCTTCGACTGCCATGGCCTGCCCATCGAGATCAAAGTCGACGAGAAGCTCGGCCGCAAAAAGCTGGAGATGCCGGCTGGAGAGTTCCTGCGCCACTGCCGCGAATACGCGCAAAAGTACGTCGACCTGCAGACCAGCCAGTTCGTCCGGCTGGGCGTTTTCGGCCGATGGGACGATCCTTACCTGACCATGTCCCGCCCGTACGAGGCGCGCATCCTCGAAACCTTCTACCGCTTCCTCGAAAACGGCTTCGTCTACCGCGGACTGAAGCCGGTCTACTGGTGCATCCACGATCACACCGCGCTGGCTGATGCCGAGATCGAATACGAGATGCATTCCAGCCCCAGCATCTACGTGCGTTACCGCATGACCAGCAACCCGGCCGCCCTCCATCCCGCGCTGGCCGGCAAAAACGTCTCGACCATCATCTGGACTACCACTCCCTGGACGCTGCCTGCCTCGCTCGCCGTCGCCTTCCACCCCGACTTCGACTACGTCGCACTCGAGCAGGATGGCCAGGTGTACATCGTCGCCCAGGCGCTGGCCGCCTCCGTGCGCGAGGCCTGCAATCTGACCTCGGCTGTCCCCCTCGCGACCCTCAAAGGAGCCCAACTCGAGCGCACCACCTTCCAGCATCCTTTCCTCGACCGGTCGATCCTCGGTGTGCTGGCCGACTACGTCACCGCCGATCAGGGCACCGGCGCCGTCCACACCGCGCCCGCCCACGGCGCCGACGACTTCCAGACCGGCGCGCGCTACGGGCTCGATCAGACCAGCCACGTCGACGCGATCGGCCGCATCCACGATGGCCTGCCCGAGTACAACGGCAAGACCGTCTTCCAGGCCAACCAGCCGATCATCGATCTGGTCGCCGCGCGCGGCGCGCTCATGGGCCGGTCCGACATCTACCACAGCTATCCGCACTGCTGGCGGTGCCACCACCCCGTCATCTTTCGCGCCACCGAGCAGTGGTTCATCGACATCGACCACCCCATGGAGGTCGCCGGCAAGGCAACCACCTTCCGCCAGCGCGCCCTCGACGAGATCAAAAACAGCGTCCGCTGGGACCCGGCATGGGGCGAGGAACGCATCGCCAACATGATCGCCACGCGCCCCGACTGGTGCATCTCGCGCCAGCGCCTCTGGGGCGTCCCCATCGCCGTCTTCCTCTGCCAGGGCTGCCAGCAGCCGTTGATGGACTGTGTCCTGAACCAGCGGATTCTTTCGCTGTTCGAAAAAGAAGGCGTGGAAGCCTGGCACAAGCCGGACGCCGATGCTCTGCTGCCTGCGGACGCCCATTGCGTGGGTTGCGGCGGGACCGAGTTTCGCCGCGAGACCGACATCCTCGATGTCTGGTTCGACTCCGGCTCGAGCTGGCACGCCGTGCTCGAAGCCGAGCCGGGTCTCGAGCCGCCCGCCGATCTCTACTTCGAAGGGGGCGACCAGTATCGCGGCTGGTTCCACACCTCCCTGCTGACGTCCGTCGGCGTCGGCGACAAGCACGCTGCACCCTTTCGGATGGTCGGCACGGCGGGCTGGACGCTCGACGAGCAGGGTCGCGCCATGTCCAAATCGCTCGGCAACGGCGTCGATCCCGTGGACATTGCCGACCGCCTCGGCGCGGAAATCGTCCGCCTCTGGGTGGCCAGCGTCGATTTCCGCGAAGATGTGGTTTCGAGCGAGCCCATCATGCAGCGCCTGGCGGACAACTACCGCAAGCTGCGCAACACGTTCCGGTTTTTACTCGGCAATCTCGCCGGATTCGATCCCGCGTCCGACGGGGTGTCCGATGAGCAGCTGCTGCCGCTTGACCGCTACATGCTGGCCCGCACCCGGGAACTCGTGGAAAAGGTTGCGGGGGCCGACGGCAAGGGCGGCTGGTACGGAGACTTCCAGTTCCACCGCGTCTACCAGGCCATCAACGAGTTCTGCATCGTCGAACTGAGCGCGTTCTACCTCGACGTGCTCAAGGACCGCCTCTACACGTTTGCGCCCGCGAGCGTGGAGCGGCGCTCGGCCCAGACCGTGCTCTGGCGGATCGCGGAAGCCCTGGTGCGGCTCGTCGCGCCCATCCTGACCTTCACCGCGGATGAGGTGTGGCAGTATCTGCCGCCAATGTCCGACAGGCCGGCCAGCGTGCATCTGGCATTGTTTCCCAAGGCGGAGGAGCTGGGTGCGGACGATGGCACAGTCATCGAGGAGTGGCGGGGGCTGTTCCAGATCCGCGACGAAGTGCTCAAGGCGCTGGAAGCGGACCGCAAAGCCGGGAAAATTGGCAAGGCTCTTGAAGCCAAAGTACAGCTGACTGCCATGTCAGAAGACCACGCACTCCTTGTCCGATACAAGGAGGCTTTGAAGGAACTCCTGAACGTTTCGCAAGTCCTGTTGGAATCTTCGATGGCCACGAATACTCTCGGAAAGGCAGACGTCGAAGTCACAGTACTCCCCGCCGACGGCCACAAGTGTGACCGCTGCTGGAATTACTACGCCGACGACGGCCCCCAGCACGTCCGACGCTTCGGCGCCTGGGACAACGTCTGCGGCCGCTGCGCCGATGCCCTCACGCAAATGGGCTACAGCGAGGCGGCTCAGTGACGGAACCCAAGCACGACCGCCGTCCCTGGCTCCTGCTGCTCTCGGCTCTGATCATTCTTCTCGATCGCCTCACCAAGGCCTGGGTCGCCGGCCACATTCCCGAAGGCGACAGCATCCGCGTCTGGGATCACGTCTTCCGCATCAGCCACGTCCTCAATCCCGGCGCCGCCTTCTCCATGTTTGTGGAGTCGCCGCGCCCGGAGCTGACCCGCTGGCTGCTGGCCGGCTTCTCCGCGATCGCCGCCATCGTCGTCCTCATCATCCTGCTGCGCATCGGCCGCCGCATGACGGCCACCAGCGTTGCCCTGGCCTGCATCCTCGGCGGCACCATCGGCAACCTGTGGGACCGCGTGCGCACCGGCCTGGTCACCGACTTTCTCGAAGTCCACATCGTCCACTACCACTGGCCCGACTTCAACCTGGCCGATTCGGCTATCGTGATCGGCGGCATCCTCCTGATCCTCGACGCGCTCTTCACCCCCCAGCACCCGCCGCAAGCCGACTAAGGTCTTTCTCTGAGTACCGTGTACTGACCACTGTTCACTGTGCACTGCCGCCAACACCTGTGGCCTCGGTCACATTCCCGCCCGCCGGCACGGAAGTAAACTTCCCTCCGTGTCCGACTCTGCCACACTGTCAGCCGTCCGTCTGACGTGGAGCCACACCCGCGGCCCGGACCGGCCCCTGCTCAACCTCACCATCGGCGACCTGCTGCACCAGACCGCAGACCGCTTCCCCGATCGCGACGCCGTCGTCTCCTGCCACCAGTCCCGCCGCCTTAGCTGGGCGGAGCTGAGCGAGCTGGCCGATCGCGTGGCCCGCGGCCTCTGGTCGCTCGGCCTGCGCAAAGGCGACCGCGCCGGGCTCTGGTCCACCAACTGCGTGGAGTGGGTCCTGATGCAGATGGGCTGCGCCCGCGCCGGCATCGCGCTGGTCAACGTGAACCCCGCCTACCGCTCGCATGAGCTCGAGTACACGCTGACCCGCTCGCGCATGAAGGCGCTTTTTCTGTGGACCCACGACCAGCGCGCCGACTACGCCGCCATCCTCGACCGCGCCCGCCACGGACTCGACCTCCAGCTCCGCCACACCATCTTCTTCGACTCGCCCGAATGGCCCGCGCTGCTCGATGCCCACGGCCGTCTGCCGGATCACGTCCTGATGTCGGACGTGGCCAACATCCAGTACACCTCCGGCACCACCGGCCTGCCCAAGGGCGTCATGCTCACGCACCACAACATCGTCAACAACGGACAGTTCCTCGCCCAGGGCTTCCATTACACCGAGCAGGACCGCATCTGCGTCCCGGTGCCGCTCTTCCACTGCTACGGCTGCGTCATCGGCGTCATGACTGCGCTGAATACCGGCGCCGCCCTGATCTTTCCTAACTGGACCTTCGACGCCCGCGCCACTCTCCGCGCCGTCCATCAGGAAGCAGCCACCTCCGTCTACGGCGTGCCCGCCATGTACGTCGCCGAGCTCAGCCTGCCGGACTTCGCCGAGTTTGACCTCACCAGCCTGCGCACCGGGATGATGTCCGGCGCGCCCTGTCCCATCGAGCTGATGAAGCGTGTCCTCAACGAAATGCATTGCCGTGAGCTGGTCATCGCCTACGGTCAGACGGAGAGCTCGCCGGTGGTGACCATGTCCGACGCCGACGACCCCATCGAGATTCGCGTGAACACCGTGGGACGTGCCATGCCGCAGACGGAAATCAGGATTGTCTCCACCACCACGCACGCAGCCCTCCCCATCGGCGAACAAGGCGAAGTCTGCGCCCGCGGCTACGTGGTCATGAAGGGCTACGACGCCGAGCCCGAAGCCACCGCCCTCGCCATCGACCCGGAAGGCTGGCTGCACACCGGCGACCTCGGCATCATGCACCCGGACGGCTGCATCCACCTCACCGGCCGTTCCCGCGACGTCATCATCCGCGGCGGCGAGAACATCTACCCGCGCGAGATCGAGGAGTTCCTCTACACGCATCCCGCCGTCGGCGAGGTGCAGGTCTTCGGACTGCCCAACGCCCGCCTCGGCGAGACCGTCGTCGCCTGGGTGCGCCTTCGTCCCGGCGCCGCGGCCAGCGAGGAAGAAATCCGCGCTTTCTGCCGCGAGCAGATCGCCTACTTCAAAATCCCCGAGCACATCCGTTTCGTCGAAGAATTCCCGGCCACCCTCTCCGGCAAGATTCAGAAATACAAAATGCGCGAATTCGAGATCGAGGCCCGCGGGCTCGAGGCCGTCGCTGGCGCCGCCACCGCCTGAGAAGGCGCAGCGGCAAATGGTAGAGTGCAGCATGGCCCAGCGCATCCTGCCGGTTGTTGCTCTGCTCTTCGCTCTCCACGCCTCGGCGCAAAACGACGCCGCACTCACCAGCCAACTCCGGCAGCAAATCCAGGGCTTCCACGGCAAGGTCGCGCTCTACGCGAAGGATCTCGTCACCGGCCAGACCGTCTCGATCGACGCCGACCAGCCTGTCCCCACCGCCTCCGTCATCAAGCTCGGCGTCCTCTACACTGCGCTCGAGCAAATCCGCGCGGGCAGGGTCCATTTCGACGACCCGCTCACGCTGACCAAAGAGGACCAGGTCCCCGGCTCCGGTGTCCTGCTCTTCTTCGACACGCCGCTCCATCTCACTCTCAAGGACGCGTTGACCCTGATGATTGCTGAAAGCGACAACTCCGCAACCAACCTGGTCATCGACCACCTCGGCCTCAAGGCCATCGACGACGAGCTGACCGCCGCGCCGCCCGCCGGGCTCGATCTGAAGAACACCTACCTCTACAAGAAAGTCTTCCGACCCGCCGAAGGCCCCATGCCCCCCGACCAGCCAAAGTTCGGCCTGGGCAAGACCACTCCACGCGAAATGGCCTCCATCATGGAGCGCTTCGCCACGTGCAATCTCGGCCCTGCGCCATCACCGGCCGCCGGCGCAGCGCCCATCCCGTCCGACCAGGATCTCTGCCACGCGGTGATTCACATGCTCAAGGTGCAGTCGGACCGCGAGATGATCCCGCGCTATCTCGAAAAGCTCGACACCACGGAAGGCGAATCGGCGATCGGCGACAAAATCGGAACCCTCGATCACGTGCGCAACGACGTCGCCGTCGTCTACACGAAGCACGGCACCCTCATCCTCTCCGAATTCACCCACGACAACGCCGACACCAGCTGGACGCCCGACAACGAAGCGGAACTCCTGCTGGCGAAGCTCGCGAAAACGATTGTGGATGCGTGGGTGCCGGATGCGTCGTCACCGATCACCGCACTCCACTAGGTCCCGGGGCCGCCAAAGCTGACTTCGTTCAGCCACTCGGCGATGGAATCCTCGTCTTGAGGATCGAGTTCAAAGCCATCGTTCATCAAGAGCATCGTTGCCCATCGCGCGAGTTCGTTTCTGGTAATCAAGGCCTGGCTCTGCTGATCCAGCGCGCGCTCGACGTGCTTCCGTGTGATGATCACTCCCGGAGTGGGAACCCTGAAAAGGGTCCTTGCGAATCTGGGGTTCGCTCCAAGATCGCACTCAAAAATACCGCTGAGGGATCGCAGAACTTCCTCCTCCTTCGCTTCCATGAGTGCAAAACGGCGAAGGACCTCGAGTTGCTCACCATTTAACTCCGGAAGTGCCATCTCCTCTCCATGCTATCTGTGGGTCAACCGCGTGATCATTTCCGCCCACTCCGGCCAGCCGCGTACCAGCTCCTCGCGCCGCCCCGAGGCATAATCCGCATACTCGAATCCCGGACTCACAGTACAGCCGAGCAGCGCAAACTTGCCGCCCTCCACCAGCCGCGATCCCTGCCACACGCCCTGCGGCACTACCGTCTGCAGCAGCTGTCCCCGCAGCACATTCGGCCCCAGCACGATCCGCTGCCCTGTCCCATCGGGAGACAGCTGCAGCATCTCCACCGGATCGCCCAGATAGAAATGAAACACCTCGTCGGAGGCGAGCCTGTGCATCTCCGAAAAGCTTTCCGGTTCCAGCAGGTAGTAGATGGCGGTGCCGGCCGAGCGCCCAGCCTCGCGTGCCGCGCCGTAGCGCGCCGGCAAAGCCGCGGCGGCAATCGCTTCCTCCGCCTTCCATGTTTGCCGGAACCATCCGCCTTCCCGCGGATGGGGCTCGAGGCCCAGCAGCTTCTTCAGTTCAGCGGCGGTGATCTCCTGCGCCATGCCCGCATCTTATCGTCCCTGCGTCCCGCCAACTGCGTCGGGAGCGGCGCTATCGGCCAAACAGCCGGGCCATAAGGCTGCCGCCTCGCGTCCCCGCCTCGGATTCCGGATAGACTCCCTCCGGCTCGGGCTGACTGCCCAGCGGCCGATCTTCAAACGCAGCTCGCGGATTCTCGACACACAGCCGATGCGCCGTTTCTTCGCCGAACCGCGCGGCAACCGTCTCACAGACGGCCCGCAGCCGCGGCGGCCGCTTCTCCACGTTGTGGGCGTCGGTGGCGATGAAGTGGACCCACTGCCTGCGAAGCAGCTCCCAGGCCAGCGCCTGAGCGGATTTGCCGAAGCGGCCTTCGAGCGAACCGGCCGTGATCTGCACCAGACAATCGCCGCGCAGCCATTCCGCGATGCGCTGCGGGTTCCGCTGCAGAATGGGGTTGCGCTCCGGATGCGTGATGATGGGCCGCATTTCCCGCAGCGCAAATTGGTAGAACGTGTCGCCGATGTTTTCCGCGATGGTGAAATCGGCAAACTCCACCAGCAGATAACGCCCGTTGTTGAGGGTGAACTTTCGCGGCTTCTCCAGCGCTTCCGCGATGTTCTCGTAGGAAAGATGAAAATCGCATCCCAGACCGAACGTGAGCGCGCCGCCCACCCGCTCCCGGATCGCATCCAGCCGCTCGCGATTTCGTTCCGGATCGAATTTCCACGTGCTGTTGGCGTGGGGCGTGCACACGATGTGGGTAATGCCGTCCTCGGCGGCCGCTTCCGCCTGGGCGACCGCGCCCTCCAGATCTTTGGGCCCGTCATCGGTATCGAACAGCAGATGGTGATGGATATCGATCATGTCCGCTCGGCCAGCGCTCCCACCAGCGAAGCGAAGATCTGAAATCCATCCGCCGATCCCAGCAGCGCCTCGCTGGAGCGGTCGGGGTGCGGCATCATGCCCAGCACGTTGCGCCCTTCGTTCAGGATGCCGGCAATGTTGTCGAGCGAGCCGTTAGGATTGGCCTCCGGCGTCACCTCGCCCTCAGGCGTCGCGTAGCGGAAGACGATGCGCTCGCCGCGATGCAGCTCGCCCAGCGTCGCCTCGTCGCAGAAATAATTGCCTTCCATGTGGCCGATAGGCACTTTGAGCACCTGGCCCCGCGTCAGCGTGCGGGTGAACGGCGAGTCGGTCGTCTCGGTGCGCAGATACACCTGCTTGCAGATGTACCGCAGGCCCGCGTTGCGCATCAGCGCGCCCGGCAGCAACCCCGCCTCGCACAGGATCTGAAAGCCGTTGCAGATGCCCAGCACCAGACCGCCCTGAGCGGCGAAGTTCTTCACCGATTGCATCACCGGCGAGAAGCGCGCGATGGCGCCGGTGCGCAGGTAATCGCCGTAGGCAAACCCGCCGGGAACCAGAATCGCGTCGCAATTCTGCAAATCCGGCGAGTCGTGCCAGAGAAAAACAACCGGCTGATGGGCGATCTCCGCGACCACGTTGTACGTGTCGTGGTCGCAATTCGAACCGGGGAAGACCAGAACTCCGAATTTCATGGCTCTGGTTTCAGGGTAGCAGGCCGGGGTGTCAGGCTGGCGAAGGCTCCCGGCTCGGCGGCGGATTTCGGCGCCTGCCTCATCCTCGCCAGCCAGTCATCCATTATCCCGAGCGCCCGCTCGCACTGCATCCGGTGCCGCTCGCGCTTGTCCCGCACCCGCCGGCGCGTGCCTTCGTCGAGCGGCTCCAGCAGATCGAAGGTGATGTTGGCCGGCTGAAACCGCTTCGCATCCGCCTCGGTGATGTAGCGGATCAGCGAGCCGAGCGCGGTCCCCCGCGGCACCGGCTCGGCCGCGCACCCCTGCGCCGCCACCGCGGCATACATGCCCGCCAGCAGACCGGTGGCGATCGATTCCGTGTAACCTTCCACTCCTGAAATCTGCCCGGCAAAGAAAATCCCCGGATACTCGCGCATCTGCAGGGTGCGCGTCAGCACCCGCGGCGCGTTGATGTAGGTGTTGCGATGAATCTGCCCGTAGCGCAGAAATTTTGCCTTCTCGAGGCCTGGAATCATCCGCAGGATGCGCGCCTGCTCGCCGAACTTCATGTGGTTCTGAAACCCGACCAGGTTGTAGGAATCCGCGCGCAGGTTTTCGCAGCGCAGCTGCACCACCGCCCACGGCGTCGTCCCCGTCCGCGGATCGCGCAGCCCCACCGGCTTCATCGGCCCAAAGCGCAGTGTGTCCCGTCCCCGCCGCGCCAACTCCTCCAGCGGCAGACAGCCTTCAAAATATTCCAGCTTCTCCCACTCCTTCGCTTCGACGTTTTCAGCGGCGAGCAGCGCGTCGAGGAAAGCCTCGTACTCGCCCTGGGTCATGGGGCAGTTGATGTAGTCCGCGGTGCCCTTGTCGTAGCGCGCCGCCAGATACACCTTCTCGCGGTCGATGGAGTCGGCTTCGACGATGGGGCTGATGGAGTCGTAGAAAGCGAGATGATCGCTGCCGGTCAGGCGGGCGATCTGCCGGGAGAGCGCGTCCGAAGTCAGCGGGCCGGAAGCAACGATGGTGAGGCCGTCTTCGGGATCGAGCCGCGTGACTTCCTCGCGATGCACGGTGATGCGCGGCTCGGCGGCAATCTTCTCCTCAATTCGCCGCGAGAACTCCACGCGATCCACGGCGAGAGCATGCCCCGCAGGAACAGCGGTCGCATCGGCACAGGCCAGCAGCGGCGACCCGGCCCGCCGCATTTCCTGCTTCAGCAGCCAGGGCGCGGTGTTTTCGCTTTCAGATTTCAGCGAATTGCTGCACACCAGCTCGCCGAAATCGGCGGTCTGGTGCGCAGGCGTGGAGCGTACCGGACGCATCTCGTACAGCTCCACCATCGCACCCAGCCGCGCCGCCACCAGCGCGGCTTCCGGACCCGCCAGGCCTCCGCCAATGACCCGGATCGTCATGCTGCGCCGGCGCTCATCGCGGCCACGGCGCGCAGCGCATCGTCGCCCAGCCGCATGCGCCGCCACTCCTCCAGCGGCACCGCGCCGAGCGAGCGGTAGAAGTCGATAGCCGGCGTGTTCCAGTCCAGCACATGCCAGAAAAGCAGAGGACAGCCGCGCTCGACCGCGGCTGCGGCCACGCGCGTCAGCAGCGCTTTGCCGATGCCGCGGCCGCGAAACTGCGGGCGCACAATCAGGTCTTCCAGATGCAGCGACCGCCCCCGCCACGTCGAATACACGGGAAAGAACAGAGCCATTCCGGCTGGCTCACCGTCCTCTTCGGCGATCAGGCAATCGTAGTAGCGCTCCTGGCCGGCCGCCGGGAAGCCGTCACGCTTCAGCTCCGTCTCGGTGACCTTCACGGCGTCAGGGGCGCGTTCGTATTCCGCCAGCTCGCGCACAAACTGCAGGATCAGCGCGGCATCGTTCGGGGTGGCTTCGCGAATCGTCGTCATCAATCCTGATTATAAGAAGCGCTCGATCTTCTCCCTGTACGCTGAACCCTGAACCCTGTACGCTGGTGCCAAACTTCCTCGGGAAAGGGGCCCTCGCGATGAAACCGCTGTCGCCGGTGGACGCCATCTCTCCGGCCTTCAGCCGGACCCGCACGCTGCTGTTGCCCCCCGAGGCCGCGCCCGGGATGCCGGGTTCGTTCCGCTTCGGGTTCTTCCTCAAGATGGCCGCCATTGCCGCGCTCACCCAGCCCAGTTTCTACGGCATCGCCTTCAGCTTTTTCGCCGACGGCATCGTCCTGGGTCTTGGCATGGCAGGAATCAGCCTGCAC
>JBAUGH010000739.1:0-3374 GCA_049679565.1 Acidobacteriaceae bacterium | reverse complement strand
AGGCCAGCAGCACCACCAGGCCGGTGAGGGCCATCAGCATCCAGAGAGGGCCGGACATCTGGCGGCCGATTTCGTTCATGCCGCGGCTGCCGTCGGCGAGGACGAGCTGGGGGACGGACTCATCCTTTTTGACGGTCATGGTGGCGCGGACGGCCGCCTGGAGGGACACGTTGAGGGCAGCCTGGGCGCGAGCTTCGCCAACGCCGGGTGGAACGCGGGCCATGATCTGCATCCACCAGATCTTGTCGCTGGTGAGCAGGGAATCGGCGCCGTGGTAGGGGAAGACCTGGGGCTGCACGCTGAAGGGCAGGAAGAGCTCAGGCGAGTTCTGCGTCCCTTTGGCGCCGGTGAAGCCGGGAGGATTGACGCCGATGATGGAGACATCGACGAGGTTGACGAGCAGAGTTTTGCCGATGACGGAGGGCGAGCGGTCGAAGCGGCTGGCCCAGTAGCTGTCGCTGATGACGGCGACGGGGGGAGCGCCGACGGTGTCGTCGGCAGGGCCAATGGCGCGGCCGAGCTGGGGCTGGACTTCCATCTGCTGGTAGAAATTGCCGGAGACGAGATCGCCCTGGACGACTTCGGCCTGGCCGTTGGCGGTGACATTGAGGCGTCCAACGTTCTTGAAGGCGAACAGGTCGGCGAGCTGATGGTTCTGGTGGCGGAGAAGCTGGTAGACCGGATACGAAAACGAGGTGCTGAGGACGCCTTTGGCGTTGCTGTCCCAGTCGCCCCAGGAGCTATGGACGGCGCTCTTGCGCGCGGATCGCCAGGAGAAGAGGCGCAGTTCGGCAGCGCGCGGGACGTTGAGGCGGTCGAGCAGCATGTGCTTGGCGAGGGAGAAGATGGCGGTATTGGCGCCGATGCCGAGGGCGAGCGAGCCGACGGCGATGGCGGCGAACCCCGGACTCTTTACCAGCATGCGGAGGGCGTAACGGAGATCGCCGCGCAGCTCGTCGGTCCAGCGGGTTCCCCAGGCCTGGCGGGCATTTTCGCGGGCAGCGGCGAGGCTGCCCATCTCGGCGCGGGCGCGGCGCAGAGCTTCTTCGCGGGGCAGGCCGGAGCGCATGAGGTCTTCAGTGCGGCTTTCGAGGTGGAAACGCAATTCGTCGGAGAGCTGGCTGTCGAGGCTGCGGGGATGAAAGACGGCTCTCCACCAGGTGCGGATGCGGCTACTGGCGCTCATGCTTCCTCCGGTGCGGCGTCGAGGATGGTACCGACGACGCCGGCGAAGTCGTTCCACTTTTTCATTTCGGATTCGAGACGGCGGCGACCGGCGGCGGTGAGGCGGTAGAAGCGGGCGCGGCGCTTGTTGTCGCTCTGGCCCCACTCGCCGGCGATCCAGCCTTCGTGTTCGAGGCGGTAGAGGGCGGGGTAGAGCGAGCCCTGCTGGACCTCAAGGCGGTTGCGGGAGATTTGCTGGATGCGGAGCAGGACGCCGTAGCCGTGGAGCGGGCCGAGCGAGACGGCTTTCAGCACGAGCATGTCGAGGGTGCCCTGCAGGAGGTCGATATTTTTGATTTCGGCGGCCATGAAGGCCTCGCTCTCCCAGATTGTCTGGGAGAGTAACCCGGTCTCTCCCAGACTGTCAAGGAGAGAGTCGCGGTCAGGGCCGGATGCCGGCCAGGAAGGCGGCCATGGCGACGGCGAGCGCGGCAACCCGCAGCCGGTGAAGCCGGTCCCAGCGGCGGTGCTGCCGCCGGGCGGCTTCGGTGAAGGCTGCGGCATCGAGTTTTGCCATGCGATTGTTGATGGGAACGAGGAAGAGCAGCGTCAGCACGATGACCGCGGCCCAGATGGCGCAGGCGGCGCCGAGCAGCAGGACGCCGGGGCGGTGCAGGTGGCCGAGGGTGACGGCGAGGAGCAGAAGGAGGCTGGCGACATACCAGAAGGGCATGGCGGCGCCGAGCCTGCGGGCGAACAGGCGGATGGCCGCGGCCTGCGCGGGGGCGTCGAGTTTCCACAGAACCGGGTTGACGAAGGCGGAGACGGCGAATTCGGTTCCGATCAGCGGGCCGATGCACAGTGTGGTTGCGATGCTGAGAAGGTTCATCGTTCACTCCTGTAGCTGAGACGCTCCCCGCCGCTATACTGACTCAGAGAGATGTACTGACAAATATGACAGTGCAGAGAGGGTCGCGATGGCGGTATCGAAAAAGGAAATGTCCGCGTGTCCGATTGACGCCATGTTGTCGGTGATCGACGGGCGGTGGAAGGGGACGATCCTGTGGCGGCTTTCGGAGGGGCCGCTGCGCACCAGCGAATTGCGGCGCAGCATCCCGGGGATCACGGAGAGAATGCTGATCCGGCACCTTCAGGACCTGGTGCGGGATGGAATTCTGATCCGGCATCAGGAGAACGCGGTGCCGCCCTGCGTGCGCTATTCCATCTCGAAGTACGGATGGACGCTGGTCCCGGTGCTGGAAGCGATCTGCGGGTGGGGCCGAACGCATCTCCGCCATGTGAGCCGCTGCGGCTGAATTTCGAGGATGAGCCTGCTGTTGCGGGTGGATCAGCGCAGGGGGGCGGTGCCGATGCGCAGCGCAAGGGACGCGGCGGCCAGCGCGAGCCATACGGCCGGGTACAGCAAATGTCCGTACCAGCGGACGCGCAGGGCAAAGACGAAGGCCCCGATAAAGAACAGGATGAGGCCGGCAGCGGCGGTGATCCCGATGGAGGGCGCGGCCAGCCCCACCAGCAGCCCTACGCCGCCCAGGACCTTGAGGATGCCGAGGGTGGGCAGCCACGAAGGCGACACGCCCAGGCGGTCGACGTTGGCTACGATCCAGTCGAGACGCCGGAAGTCGTTGGAAGCCGCCCAGATGTTGGCGGCCGCGGCCAGGATGGTGACAGCAAGATAGGCGGAAAACATATCCCCCCCGGGTAAACATTTCCTGCGGCATGGCGCGAAGGGAGAGAAAGGCCCGGCATCGAGCCCGTCCCTTCCATTCGCCAGGTTCGTCATACCCATGACGGACCAACCTCGGGAAAGGTGACGGTGATGCGGAAGGAAGGGAAGAATTCGAGGGGAGCCGCGGTCATCTGCGCGGCGCCTGAAACTGTCTGCGCCCGATGGCCCCTGACTCAAAGGGGACTAACGGTTTCCGCACGCGGCGTTGCAACTTTATGGTCAGCCCGCTGTTTTCTTCTCTGAAAGGGCCGGAGTTTCGCCTTACTCTAAAGAGAGAGGACCCTCCTCTGCAGCAGCGCGTGGGCATGAGACGTACACAACTCTTTTTCTTTCCTGGCATGGGACTTCTGGTCGCCTGTCTGCTGATGGGAGCTGCGCGTCCGCAGTCGGGCAGCGGCAGCGACGCCGCGCAACACAAGACCCACACGGCGGCCCGGAAGGCAGAAAGCCACAAGGCCGGACA
>JBAUGH010000738.1:0-1749 GCA_049679565.1 Acidobacteriaceae bacterium | reverse complement strand
ACCCTGGGACGGCGTTTGCATGAGTGACAACACCGGGCGGGTCTCTCCGCCCGATCCCCGGACGATCTGGAGCTGAGCGATGGATAACCGAGCGTGGGATGAGTCGGTGCACGGGCCAGTGGAAACGCATGGGGAACCGGGGATGGGCCGGGCGGTGACTCCGGTGACGCGGCGGGCGTTTCTGCGAGGCGGGGCGCTGGCGGTGGTGGGCACAGCGGCGATTCCCACGTTTCTGACGCGGAGCGTGATGGCTCAGGCGACCGAAGCCCAGGCTCGGGGGAAGAAGCTGGTGGTGATCTTCCAGCGCGGGGCGGCCGATGGGCTCAACGTCGTGGTGCCGTACCGGGAGCCTTCCTATTATCAGTACCGGCCGAATATCGGAATTCCGCAGAACGCGGTCATCGACCTGAACGGGTTCTTTGGACTCCATCCGGCGATGGCCCCGCTGAAGCCGCTGTGGGACCAGGGACATCTGGCGATCGTGCATGCTTCGGGGTCGCCCGATCCATCGCGGTCGCACTTCGACGCGCAGGACTTTATGGAGTCGGGGACGCCCGGGGTGAAATCCACACCCGACGGGTGGCTGAACCGGGCGCTGCAGGCGGAGGATCAGGCTTGTCCGGAGTGCTCGCGATCGCCGTTTCGGGCGGTGGCTCTGGGGGCGGAGATTCCGCGGACGCTGGAAGGGCGGATCGAGGCGGTCGCGCTGAACAACATCCGCGACTTTGGGGTGCAGTCCTCACCGGCGGCGGCAGGCTTTGCGGCGATGTACGACCAGTCGACGGACTCGATTTTGCACGGGACGGGGCAGGAAACGTTTGAAGCGGTGAAGATGCTCAAGGTCGCCGATCCCACGAAGTACACGCCGGCGCCGGGGGTGGAGTATCCAGGCGGACCGTTCGGGAACAGCCTGAAGCAGATCGCGCAGCTTCTTAAAGCAAGCCTTGGAGTGGAGGCGGCATTCGCGGATATCGGCGGATGGGATACGCACCAAAACCAGGGCAATGTGGACGGGCAACTGGCCGGGCGGCTGACGGAATTCAGCGCGGGGCTGGCCGCGTTCTGGACGGACATGGGCGACCAGGCGGGGGACATTGTGCTGGTCACTATGTCGGAGTTCGGACGGACGTGCCGGCAGAACGGGACGGGCGGGACGGATCACGGACACGCCAACGTGATGTTCGTGCTCGGTGGTCCGGTCGAGGGCGGCAAGGTCTACGGACGGTGGCCGGGACTGGAAGCGGAGCAGCTCTACCAGGGACGGGATCTGGCGATCACCACGGACTACAGGCAGGTGCTGGCGGAGGCCGCGTACAAGACGCTGGGGTCGCGGAACCTCGAGGTAGTCTTCCCCCAGTCTGGATTGCAGAGGAAAGACTTCCTGAACATCCTTCAAGTATGAGTTGAAGGCATCAGGATAGTTACTGGCCTGTGGAAAAAGCGCCCGCCGCACAGGCGGGCGCGCTTCGCGCAGAAGCAAATTCCCGCGTTGTGCCGGTGCAATTCCGGACATCCACACAATCTTCATCAGGCAAGCAACGCGGCCGCGCAAGGACTGTTGGCCCCGCGCCAGGACCAGCTTGAGCTGGCTCAACCAAGCCGGCGCTGGCCGGATTGAATGGGGTCGCCGGCGGTAACCGAAGGACTCGAAATCCACAGTCTGGGGATGGATGGGGGGCGGAATCAAAGCCCGAAAGTGCTATTGTGGCGGCAAATCCTGAAATGGAATGCTCGGGCTGGGATGGGTGC
>JBAUGH010000737.1:0-7972 GCA_049679565.1 Acidobacteriaceae bacterium | reverse complement strand
ACCCCTGTAGGGGCTGCCATTCTGAGGCCTGGCCGAGCTGCCGGTAGCGGCAAAATCGCGCTCAAAAGGAAAAGCTCCGTTCGCCAACCGGCGACAGAGCTGTCCATTTTCAAGGTTAGGGGGCGCGGAGACGAGAAGCAAGAAGAACCGGCCGAGGGGACGGTACGAAAGTCATGGGCAGTCCGTCGCGGGTCGGCAAAGGCGAGGACGAGGGCGGTTCGGGCGGCCGGCGAAGGTTCCGAGTTGCCGACTTTACGCTCAGAACGGGTCCATGAGCGCATTGGGCTGTTTGCGGCAATCCAGCAGCGCAAACCTGCCAGCAGCCGTCCTCCGAGCATGCCTCGGGAATCCCCCGCCGGGTCGCGAAGGTTGGTTTGCTCTCACCGGCGAGCCGCGGGGAGAGCAGAATCTTTGCTCTTGACATAAGTAATTTCTTATATAAGTATTTAAATATGCATGAAGGCTTCAACCTCGATGCCGCGTTTGCAGCTCTGGCCGACCCCACGCGGCGAGCCATTCTTGCACGGCTGGCTACCGGCGAAACCACCGTGATGGACCTGGCGAAGCCGTTTGCGATGACGCAGCCGGCGATCTCGCAGCACTTGAAGGTACTGGAGGAAGCAGGTCTGGTGACCCATCGCATCGACGGGGCAAGGAGACCGCGCAGTCTGGCCAGGGACGGCATTGAAGCCATGGATGGTTGGCTCGAGATATTGCGCGCTGCGCTGGAGCAGAACTATCGGCGGCTGGATGCAGTTCTGGCCGGCATGGAAGACCCGAAAAAACAAAGGAGGAAGAGGCAATGAACAAACTGACGCTCAAGACGGAGGGCGAAACCCACGTTGTTGTCACAAGGCGCTTCGCGGCCTCTCCAGAGGCTGTGTACCGCGCGCATACCGATCCGGCGCTGATTCAGAGATGGCTGCTGGGACCGGAGGGCTGGACGATGCCAGTGTGTGTCAACGAGGCAAAGCCGGGCGGGAAGATTCGCTATGAGTGGAGCAATGGCAAGGGGCAGGGATTTTATCTGACCGGTGAATATCTCGAGTTAGATCCGTTTCGCAGGATCGTTCATGTCGAGCGAATGTTCCTGCCCGATCCAACTCCGGACAACCATATCGAGACGAAGTTTGATGCGGATGGAGAGGGCACGCTGATGACGATACGCATGACGCTACCTGATGCACAGACGCGGAAAGCGATGCTGGCCTCCGGCATGGAACAAGGGATGGAAACCAGCTACGTGCGGCTGGAAGGAATCATGCAGGCGGCATAAGGTGCAGCGAGCTTCACAGTGTTGCTGGTGAAGATCGCACGCATAGCATCATGCGGCTCGAAACAAGACGTTTTCCGGAAGGAGAGATACATGGCAAACGCAGCGCGCGAGAATATGTATTTGGTTCCCGCTCTCCGAAGTCCTGTAGAGATTGCGGAAATAGCGGCATGGCTGGCGATTGTCCTGACCATCGCCACGATTCTCCTGCTGGTCAGCCTCCACATCCTGAGCCCGGAGTTTGCACCTTCATGGCGCATGATCAGTGAGTACGCTTTTGGCCGCTATGGATGGGTGCTTTCATTGATGTTTGTTTGCATGGGCACGAGTCCATGGGTGCTGGCGGCCGGTATCTGGCCGGATGTGGCAACGCGGGCGGGCAAGGTGGGCCTGTGGTTTCTAATCGGCGCCGGCGTCGGCGGGGCGATGGCTTCCGTCTTTGACGTGACTCATGCGACTGGACACATGATTGCAGGGCTGCTCGGGGTGCTCGGATTCCCAATTGGGGCTTTGCTGGTGAGTGTTTCACTTGGCCGGAACGAACGGTGGGGTGGCGCGAGACGAGGTATGCTTTGGCTCGCAAACCTGAGTTGGGTGAGTGTTGTGCTGCTGGTGGCGACGCTGGCGATCATGACGATGCAGATGATCGCGATCACCGGGGGCCATCTGCCGCAGCACGCGCCGAAGGAACTGCCACCAGGAGCGCTTGCCCTGGATGGATGGGCGGATCGCCTGATCGTGCTGTCGAATTGCGCATGGGTGCTTTTCGTTGCCTGTCATAAAATCGCGCAGAGTCGCAACGAGGCACGCCGCGAGGAATAATTGCAGTTCAGAATGCCGGAATTCGGCCGTTGGTCCGCGCATTGGACTCTGTGCGCCGAGGGTTAGTTTTCCGAAAGCGGCATCCACAGCGTCCACGGAGTCCCCCGATGAGCTCGTTTCCGGGGTGAGCGATTTCGACCAGTTGAGTGCCAAATCGCCAATTCACTCGTCGACGCGGCGTTGTTGACGTATTACCGGCATTGCGGAAGTTTCGGCTGGCCGGTACTCCGGGGCTGAAGCCCGCATTTTCTGAGCTGCTGTTTTCGCCGGGTTAAAAATCACCCCAGCAAGCAACACCAGCTTGTTGGGGACCCCGACTCAACCCGGCGCTTTCTCCGCCGCGCCGCTTGCGCGACGCCCAGGGGTTGAGCGCCGTGTTGCCAGGTATCCGGACCCATACCGGTTCTGCGGAACATTCGAGGCTCATGCCTCTTGTCCCAGACCGAGCAGAGGAGCGACCGCAGATCCCTCGTCGCTCGGCTCCTCGGGATGACAGCTCGGTGAGGTGGCTGAGGTTGGCTACCGGGTGACCGGAATGCCGAACTTTCGGACGGTTACTCGCGTTGCGCAGGTTCGAGGTTGCGGGGCAGAAATCCGGCGAGCCCTGCCCTTCTTTCGCTTCACGCCCTCCGCGGGATCATTGGCCGACGACGAGGATCTGGAACGAGTGGGGAATCATCGGCGGGCGCGGGCGGCGCATCCACTCCGGCGCACCCGGAGGCAGAGGAGCAGGCTGGGCGGGCGCGGGCGGAATCGGTCCGTACTCGGCGGTAATGAGATAAATCTGATTGGTCTTTGGATCCAGAGTGAGGGTTTTGGCGCGCGCTGGCGTGGCCACCGTCTGCTCCACGTGGAAGCTGGTGGGCGAATCCTCTTTCACCACGGTCAGGGTGCCATCGCCCTGGGAGCTGAAGGCCTCCATGGTGGCGGGGTTGAAGGTGACGCCGTCGCAGCCGGCGCCGGTGGGCAGATCGGTGATGATGTGGCCGTCGGTCGCCGAGAGGATGACCATGTTGTTCTTCTCGCGGCAGGCAGCGAAGAGAATCTGGTTTTGTTTGTCCAGCGCGAGTCCGGCGCAACCTGCGCCGCGGCTGGAGAGATCGTAGCGGCCGACCATCTTCATGGTGTTGGCATCGATGACGGCAATGGCGGCCTTGTCTTCGATGTCCACGTAGATTCGGCCGTGGTTGTCGGTGGCCGCCTCTTCGGGCGCGCCTCCAATGTCGATGGTGCCGAGGATGGAGCCGTCCTTATCGTCGAGGACGGTGATGTTCGGTTCCGAGTGGCTCAGGATGTAGAAGTGGTGGTTGTAAGTGTCGTTCAGATAGCCGTCGGGGTTCCCCTGCACGTCGATCTTCTTCAGGATCGCAAAGGTTTTTGCGTCGAACATGGTGACCGGCTTGGAGGTGGCAAATCCGTGGCCGGTCTCGGTGTCGACCGCTCCGCCGTGGGCGCTGGTGCCGGGAATGTCGCCGACCTGGGCGAGCGTGTCGAGATTGAAGACGCCGATGTGGCCGGCGGGGCCGGAGCGCGCGACATACAGGTTGCGGCCGTCGGGATCAGCGGTGACGTAATCGAATCCGCCGTCGCCACCCACCAGCTGGATGCGGAGCACCTTGTAAGGGCCGCTGTCCTGGGCGCGGGCGGGGGTGGCGAACGGCAGCAGAGCGACGAGGGCTGCGAGGACGAGCGGCTTGCGTGACATGGCGGTATCTCCCTGAAGGACTTTCCCGGTGCAGCTGTGCGGAGGATTCGATCGAGAATTGCACATCGAGCATACAGGGGAATCGTTGAATGAGGCGGCTGAGACGATCCGCCGGAAAGGGAGTTACTCGCTGGCCGCGGGTGTGAGCACGCCTTCGAGGACGCCGAGGCTGCCGTCAACCGGCGGCGCGTCGAGGCCGAGGATTTTCACGATCAGCGGAAAGACGTTCACATTTTCAAACGGCTTCAGGATGACGTGGGGCCGGATGTCGGGACCTTCCGCGTAAAAGACGGCCTTCATCTCCGGCATCATGGTCGGATCGAAGCCGTGGCTGCCGACCGTGGGTGCGCGATCTTCGCGATCCGTCGGCGCCCCGGCACGAATCGCGTAGGGGCCCCGAGCGACGATGACCGGATCGCCCTCGCGGGGATTGCCGTTGAAGTGCAGTTCCGCCGGGACGTTGGCGCGTCGATAGACCATGAAGGCGGCGTCGGCAGCTTTGAGCTTCTGATATGCGGTGTTGGCCGCGGCCTCGTTGGGCGCGTAGAGAAACGAACCCACGGTGACGAAGTTATCCAGCGGGGCGTAGGTGCTGAGGTCGATCCAGCTGCCCTGGATCTTCGCCATGCCGTGATCGGAGACGATGATGAGATCGATGGGAAGGTGGAGCGCCCTGAGGTCGGTCTCGAGGGTGCCCATGAGCGCGTCCACGTGGCGAACGGCCTCGGCGGTTTGCGAGCTGTCGGGGCCGAACTGGTGGCCGGCGTGATCGACATTGGGGTAGTAGAGGGTGATGAAGTGCGGGCGCTGCTCGGCGGGCAGCCTGAGCCAGGCAATCACCTGATCGATGCGCTGCTCGTCGGGGAACTTGTCGTTGTAGTGGAGGTAGTACGTCGGGCGCTCGCCGGCAATCTCGGCTTCCGACCCGGGCCAGAAGAAGCAGGCGCTGCGCATCCCTTCCTTTTCGGCCAGAGACCAGAGCGGGGTGCCACCGTACCAGGATCCATCCGTGCTGGTTTTGGGATCGGTGTAGGAATAGCGCGCCTTGCGGGCGGGATCGTAGAACTGGTTGCCGACGATGCCGTGGTGCTCGGGGTAGAGGCCGGTGACCAGGGTGTAGTGGTTGGGGAAGGTGAGCGAGGGGTAGGAGGGGATCATGCCGTCGGGAACGCTGGCGCCGTGGGCGGCGATCTCCAGCAGATGGCGGGCGCCGTATTTCTTCGCGTAGTCGTAGCGGAAGCCGTCGAGGGAGACGAGGACGACGTAGTGCTTGCTGAGCTGGGCGGCGGCGTTGGGGCCGTGAGGGACGGTGATGACCGCGTCGGTCTGGGCGTGGGCCGCGCCCAGCAGGCAGAGAAGGCAAAAAAGCGAAACCAGAGGAAGCAGCCGCAGCCGTCGCGCCATGGGATCAGGACTCCTGCAAACAGGGTCGTGGGCTGGCACCAGCTTACTCGATTGGGTCGGGCGGATGCGGTGGGGTGTGTTTCGCCGGGCAGCCTTCCATGAGGGCCGGATTTCGCAGGAGCATCCTCAGAGGTCAAACCTTCACTGGATGCGGCAGGCTTTGCGGGATTGTTGGAGAGTCCGGGAGTGCGTTGTTTTCCGAATTGGTCTGGAAGATATGCGGATGCGGTACTTTTGCGTCAGGCAGAGAAGCAAACCCGTTGATGACGCGGTTGGGAGGGCGTTTGCTTCTTGCTGTGGGGTGAACCTGGCTGTCCTGCATTGGGGGGGCGCCGGGTTTTCCGGTATTTCCGGCGAGATCTGACGCCGTGGCTCGATTCAAGAACCTGGCCTCGGCGGGCTTCTGCCTGTTGGCAGGCCGCACTTCGTGCTTCAAAAGCTGACCTTCACGGCAGGTCCTCAGGCATACGCGGCGCTCATGGGCTGGAATTCCTCGCTCATCCACTGGGTGAAGGCGTCGCTGGACTGGCTGCGGCCGAGGAAGTGCTGCACGATGTCGCGGCCGGGCATGGAGCCGCCCGGCTCGAGCACAGTTTTGCGATAGCGCATGGCCACCGGCGAATCGATCAGCGCGGTCCGAGGGAACTGGCTGAAGAAGTCGAGCGCGATCACCTTGTCGTAGAGGTAGGTGTAGTAGTTCGAGGAGTAGCCGGTGAGGTGGGTGAAGCTCGCGTACATGCGGTTGCCTTCGATCCAGGCGTAGGGCAGGAAGCGCTCGTAGAGGGAGCGGAAGAGAGCATCGGGGTCGAGTGCGGCGGGATCCAGGCGGTGGGTCTCGAGGGAATAAGTGGTGTAGAGCAGCTGGGTGCGCACCCAGTCGGCGCGGCCGAAGGCCCCGGCGCGGTTCATGCGGACGACCAGCTCGGCGGGGATGGGCTCGCCGGTTTCGTAGTGGTGGGCGAAGCTGGCGAGCAGGCGCGGGTCGCGGAAGAATTCCTCCAGCATTTGGGAGGGGACCTCGACGAAGTCGCCTTCGGTGGCGATGCCGCTGATGCCGGCCCATTCCTGGCGGCCGCCCAGCAGGGCATGCATGAGGTGGCCGAATTCGTGGAAGAACGTGACCACGTCGGAGTACTGCAACAGGCCGGGGTTGCCTTCTTTGGGCTCGGGGAAGTTGCAGATGAGGGCGGCTTCCGGCAATTGCTTTCCGCGCATGCCGGGAACGAGCGGGTGCGCAGAGAACCACTTGTCCTTGCCTTCGCGCGGGTGCATGTCGAGGTAGAAGCGGCCCGCCAACTCGCTCCCGTCCCAGACTTCCCAGGTGCTGACGGCGGGATCCCAGACCTGGGGGTTCTGGACGCGGCGGAACTGGACGCCGAAGAGCCTTTCGGCTGTCGCGAGCACGCCGGATTGCACGCGCGCGTAGGGGAAATAGGGGCGCACCGTTTGCGAATCGAAGTCGAAGGCGGAGCGGCGATATTGCTCCAGCCAGTAGCCGCGGCTGGCGGCGTCGATCTGTGTCAGGTCTGGCCGGCTCGACTGGGCGAAGGCGAGGATCATGGCATATTCCTTCTCGGCGCCGGCCTTGCTGGCGTGGTCCAGATCGTCGAGGAAAGCCTGCATTTTTGCGGCCGACTCCATCATTTGGTCGGCGGTGGCGAGGTCGGCCCAGTGAGGGAAGCCGAGGAGGGTAGCGATTTCCTGTCGAATCCTGAGCAGGTCGATCAGCACCTGGCGATTCGCGGGGAAGGCGCGGGTGTTGTAGGCGAGAAACATGCGCCGGCGGAGGTCGCCGGAGCGGGCGAAGGTCATGACCGGAAGGTAGTCGGGGAAGTCGGTGGTCAGGGTGATGGTGCCGTCGGCGTCCGGCTGGTGGGCTTCGCGGAAGTCGGGAGGAAGGCCGTCGAGGTCGGCGGGATCCGTGACTTTGACGGTGTTGCCGCCTTCCTGGACGTTGCGGGCGAAAGTGAGACTGAGCAGCGTGGCCTGGTCCTGCAGCTCCTGGATGCGGGCGCGGGTGGCGTCGTCCTTGTCCACGCCGGCCAGGCGGTATTGCAGGAGGGTGCGATCGAGATAATGCTTTGTGGCGGCATCGGCGGCGGTCGCATCGGTCTCGGCGAGCGCGTGCCAGGCGTCGCGGTTCAGGGAGAGCTCGACGCCGGCCTGGGCAATTTTTTGCAGGAGGGCCTGGGCTTTGTCGCGCACTTCTTTGTCGGGATAAACGCTGTGCAGGAGGCCGGTCTGGGCGCCTGCCAGGGACAGCTCGGCTCCGGCTTCGTCGAAGGCGCGCAGAGTGGTGTCCGGAGTGCGCGGGGCAGGGGCGGCGAGGGCCCGATCCAGGGCTTCGCGATGCTGCCGCAGGCGGTCTTCCACCCAGGATTCGAGCGCGTCAGCGGTCACTCGGCCGTCGCTCGACGGGTTCCAGGCATAGGAGAGAACAGCGGAAGCAGGATCGGATACGGGCGCAGTCATGCACTCAACCTCTCACCGCAGGGTATCGCATGGGGATGTGGGTAAGCGGCGGAGCTACGGCTCAGCCGGCAGCGCGCTCGCGGGCCGCGCGGATGGCAGACAAAGGGATCGGGGAGGGGGCTCTGCGCTGTTGGCGGTAGAGCGAGCAGAGCAGCGCGAAGTAATCCCAGGCCACGCGCAGGCTGGCCTTACTGGCGCCGTCGTTGCGCCGGCCGAAGGCAAAGGGGATTTCGACAAGAGACCGGATGTCGCCGCGGGCGAGAATATCGAGGAGGATTTTGAAGCCGGTCTTGCGC
>JBAUGH010000736.1:0-14440 GCA_049679565.1 Acidobacteriaceae bacterium | reverse complement strand
AGGACGAGGTCGGCGCGATGGAGCCAGAATGTGCCTTTGTGGAGCTGGGGAGGCAAGGGAGCCGGACCGGCATCGGGGGGGGAAACGGGAGCCGGGGAGACAGCGTTGGGCGAAGGCTGCATAGCGAGGCACAGCGCGGGGACGCGCGCACACGCCCCGGGACGACACTTCCTCACGTTACCACAGGCCTGGGAGGCGGGGCGGCGAGAGCGGACTCAGGGAGGAGTCAGGACGCGGATTCCCGGTCGGGAAGGGAGGCGATCGGGATGGGAGAGACGGAGAGCAGCATTTCTCCGGCGCGGGCGGCGGGGACGGGCTTGCTGTAGTAGTAGCCCTGGATTTCGTCGCAGCCATGCTCGCGCAGGAAGGCCATCTGGGCTTCGTTCTCAACCCCTTCGGCGACCACCCGCATCCTGAGGGTGCGGCCGAGCGCAATGATGACGGCGACGATGGCAGCGTCGTCGCGATCGGAAACAAGGTCGCGGACGAAGGAGCGGTCGATCTTGAGTTTGCCGGCGCGGAACTGGCGGAGATAGCTGAAGCTGGAGTAGCCGGTGCCGAAGTCGTCGAGGGCGAGAACGACGCCCATTTCGGCGAACTCGCGCAGAACGTTGACGGCGACGTCGGCGCTGGAGAGCAGAAGGCTTTCGGTCAGCTCGAGCTGGAGGAGTCCGGGGGGGAGGCCGGTCTCGGTGAGCACCTGGCGGACGAGAGCGCAGAAATTCCGCTGACGGAACTGGATCGCGGAGACGTTCACGGCCACGGGCAGGGGCGTCAGGCCGGAGGCTTCCCAGGCGCGCATCTGGGCACAGGCGGTGCGGAGCACCCATTCGCCGATGGGGAGAATGAGGCCGCAGCTTTCGGCAATGGGGATGAAGACGTCGGGAGGCACGAGACCCAGGCGCGGATGCTGCCAGCGCAGAAGGGCTTCGAAGCCGGTGATTCCGCCGCCGGCAATCTCGACCTGAGGCTGATAGACGAGGAAGAGCTCTTTCCGTTCGAGAGCGAGGCGCAGATCGTTTTCCAGGCGGAGGCGTTCGACAGCCTGGGTGTTGAGCTCTTCGGTAAAGAAGCGGAAGGTGTTGCGGCCGTTTTTCTTAGCCCACTGCATGGCCTGGTCGGCGTAGCGGATGAGGGTGTCGGAGTCAGAGCTGTTGTCTGGGAAAATGCTGATGCCGAGGCTACAACTGGCGGTGACGTTCTGGTCGTGGACGTGCAGAGTTTCCGAGAGCTGGGCGAGGATGCGCGCGGCGGTGATGCCGGCGTCGGTGGCGTCGTGCACATCGCTGATGACGATGGCGAACTCGTCGCTGTCGAGGCGGGCGACGGTGTCCTGTTCGCGGACACACACGCGGAGGCGGCGGGCGACCTCTTTGAGCACAAAGTCGCCGGCGAGGCGGCCGAGGGAATCGTTGACGAGCTTCAGGTGGTCGAGGTCGAGCACCAGGAGGGCGACCTGCTGGCTTTTGCGGCGGGCACCAGCGAGGGCCTGATCGAGACGGTCGTGGAGGAGGGTGCGGTTGGGCAGACCGGTGAGTGGGTCGTACCAGGCAAGAAACTGAATGCGGGCTTCAGCCTGCTTGCGTTCGGTGATGTCGCGGAAGTACCAGATGCGGCCGCGGTGGTTACCGGTGGGGTCAGCGAGGGGGGCGGAATAGCGATCGAAGATGCGCCCGTTCTTCAGGCGGAGTTCGTCCCGGCTCTTTACCAGGGGATGGGCATAGAGGTAGGTCAGTTTTTCGATGAAGCCGGCCGGGTCGTCCACCTGCTCCTGGACGAACTGACGGACGGCGCGGTCATCGCCGCTGGCGAGCAGATCGTCGGGGATGGCCATTTGCAGGGCAAACTGGCGGTTGACGAGGACGATGCGGGCGAATTCGTCGACGGCGAGGATCCCGTCAAGCGTGGTTTCCGACTGGGCTTCGAGCAGGGCGGTTTTGAAAAGGAGGGCTTCTTCGGCAATTTTGCGGCCGGTGATGTCCTCCGTTGTCCCTTCGAAGCCATTGGGATTGCCGTCGGCGTCGCGGACGGTAGCAACGTTGACCTTCATCCAGCGGCGGGTGCGGTCGCGGCGCCAGACCTCGACTTCGGCATCGCGGACTACCCCATCCGCGGCGGCTGCGTGCAGTTCCATCATGCGGGCCGGGTCGACAAACAGCTGGGCGGCGACGTTGGTAACCTCGGCCAGCAGCTGCTCGGGCGAATCGTATCCGTGCATCTGGGCCATGGCCGGGTTGACGCTCAGGGGGCGCGCTTCGAGGTTGCACTGGAAGATGCCGACGACGGCGTTTTCAAAGATGGAGCGGTACTTTGCCTCGGCTTCGCTGGCGGCGCGCTGCGCGCGAAGGCGCTCGGTGATGTCGAAGGCGGCGACCAGCATCGCGTCGGCTCCGCGGAAGGCGAGGTCGTGGCAGACGATCTCGATGTCCATGCAGTCGCCGTTTTTGCGGCGATGGGTCCAGACGCCGGGGGACTGAAGACCGCGGGTGCGTTTGGCGACATCCTCGAGCATGCCGGGAATGCTCTCGGGGGGACGGATGTCGGCGATGGTCATGGAGAGGAACTCACGGCGAGTGAAGCCGTAGTGGCGGATGGCAGCCTGATTGACAGCCAGAAAGCGGAGTGTGGCGCGGTCGAAGACCCACATCGGAATCGGATTGCGCTCGAAGAGGAGGCGGTCCTCGGCGGCGGGTCGGGAGGCGGAGAAAGAGCCGGCCCCGCGCGGGGTGGAGGCGACAGCCGGCTTCGTCGTGGTCTGCACAGGGGCCATGAGGCCTTTTCAGGAAAATCGAGAAGGTTCCATACCTGTTCGAGCGATGGGCTCCACCAATGTTGCAACCAGGGCGGTACCCCGCGCGGAATGCTCCCAGTTAAAGTATCGGCACCAATTGGCGAAACTGAATTGCACGCAAGTTGCACGCATGGTGTGACCGCGATCACAGGCCGCGGCCGGACTACTGCGGGTTTTGCTCTAATCCTCGTGGAGAAGGATGAGCGGATCGAGGGAGAGGGCGCGCTGGGCGGGAATCCAGGTGGCGATAAGGCCGAGGGCAGCCATGGCGATGATGACGCCGGCGAGGACGAGGGGATCGCGGGCGGAAGCCTCATAGACGATGGAGGCGAGGATGCGGGAGGCGAGGACACCGAGGAGGAGCCCGGCGGCGGAGCCGATGGCGAGGAGGCGGAGAGCCCGGCCGAGGGCGGCGGTGAGGACTTCGCGCCGCTGAGCGCCGAGCGCCATGCGGATGCCGAGTTCGCGGAGGCGGCGGCTGACCGACCCGGCGGCCATGCCGAAGATGCCGGTGATGGAGAGGATGGCGCCCATGAATCCGAGGACGCCGAGAGCGAGGGTGGCGACGCGAGAGGGGAAGAGCACGCCGTCGAGCTCGCGATCCCATGTATTGACCTCCACGGGGAGGCCGGGATCGAGAGTGTGAAGCGCGGTGCGCACGGCGGAGGCGGCTTGCTGCGGGTCGCGATTGGTGCGGACGACCATCGACATTTCCGACCAGAGGATCTGGAAGAGCGGGATGAAGAAGGCGGGCTGCTGCGATTCGGCGAGATTGAGGTACTTGCCATTTTCGGCGATGCCAACCACCTGGAGGCGGGTGCCGTCGTCGAGTCTGAAATAGCGGCCAAGGGCGCCGGTAGGACTGGAAGAATTCAGAATGGTCCGGGCGAATTGCTGGTTAACGATGGCGACGCGCGGCGCGTGCATGTCGTCATGGGCAGTGAAGCTGCGGCCCGCGAGCAGAGCGGTTCCGGCGGCGGTGAAGTAATTGGGTGAGACGACGTACATGAAGGGGAGGGCCGCGGATTTTGAGGCGCGCAGGTCAGCGCTGTCGTCTTTGTAGATGTTTCTGCGCTCGCCGTTGCCCATGCCGAGGGGAGGCGTGCTGACCGTGGCTACGGCCTGGACGCCGGGGACGGCCTGCACCGCGTCGAGCATGCGCTTTTGCGTGGGGGGGACGTTGTCGCCGGTATATCCGGCAAAAGCGAGGTTGACGTCAACGATGAGCGCGTTGCGGGGCTGGAAGCCGAAGTCGGCGTTGAGCGAGCGGATGAGGCCGCGGACGGCGACGAGGGAGGAGGTGACGAGGACGGCGCAGAGGGCGATCTGGATGACGAGGAGGACGTCGCGGGAGGAAAGGCGGCGGCCGGGAGTCAATGAGGATCCGGATTTGACGATCTGGTAAGGATCGGCGCGGAGGACCTGGCGGACGGGGACGAGGCCGAAGAGGAATCCGCTGACGAGGGCGAGGCCGAGGGCGACCAGGTAAACGCGGGCGTCGGGTGAGACGGGGATATGGATGGGGTACTGGTTGAAGGGCAGCCAGCTGTTGAGGCGGTTGAGCAGCGCGATGCTGCCCGCGAGGCCGAGCGCGCCTCCGGTCAGGGAGATGAGGACGGCCTCGGTCATGAGCTGGCGGAGGATGCGATTGTGGCTGGAGCCGAGGGCAAGGCGGAGGGCGACTTCGCGGGAGCGGTCGGAAGCGCGGGCGGCGAAGAGGCTGCCCAGGTTGGCGCAGGCGGCGAGAAGGATGAGGCCGGAGAGGAGCATGAGTCCGGCGATGAAGGCGCGGACGGGGCGTCCGAGAAAGTTGCCGTAGAGGCTGGGACGGGCGAGAGAATACTGCTTCTTACTCACGTCTTTGGGGTAGGTCTTTTCGAGCCAGACGCCGATGGAGTTGAGGTCGGCGGCGGCCTGGGCCGGGGTCACTCCGGGGCGGAGATGGCCGAATGCCTCGAAGAGCCAGCGGTTGCCGCGACCTTCGAGGCCGTTCCATCCGTCGATCAGGGGCTGGTCGGCAAGAGGAACAAAGAAATCGGGGGTGAAGAAGAGCATGGTTCCGTCAAATGTGGGTGGGGCGACTCCGATGACGGTGAGGGGATGCTTATTGATTTGGACAACCCGGCCGATCACCGTGCGGTCACCAGAGAAATGTGCATGCCAGTAGGGATAACTGAGGACGACGTACGGGGCGGAATTGGGGCCGTGCTCGTCGGAGCCGTGGAAGAAACGGCCGAGGTAGGGCTGGATGCGGAGAACATCGAAATAATTCCCGCTGGTTTCGTAGGCCCAGCCGATAGAGGGATTTCTGCCGGTGTCGAGGGTCTCCTGATGGATGGAGAAGACGGCGAGCCCGTCGAAGCTGCGATTGCGATCGCGGAGGTCGAGATAGGTCGGGTAGGACTGGAAGCCGTAGTCGTCCTCATGCTCGAGTCCCCAGAGGGTGGAGGCCTGGGGAACATTGAGGGGGCGCAGGATGACGGCGTTGAGGACGCCGAAAACCACGGCGTTGGCGCCGATGGCGAGCGCGAGGGTGAGGACGGCGGTGATGGTGAAGCCGGGTGATTTGCGGAGTACGCGAAGGGCGAAGCGGATGTCGCGGGCGAGGACATCGAAGAAACTGCCGGCGAGAGCCTCGTGCGATTCCTCGCGGAACTTCTCATAGGCGCCGAATTCGATGCGGGCGCGGCGTTCGGCTTCGGCATGGGAGAGGCCGGAGCGCTGGAGGTCGTCAGCACGGTGCTGGATATGGGAGCGCAGCTCTTCTTCGAGGTCGTCGGCGGTGGCCGACGGGCGCAGGAATCTGGCAGCGAAGGAGCGAAGCGAGGTGAGGAGGCTCATATTTCCTCCGGATTGGCGGCGAGAGCGGAAGCGATGGCGTCGGCGAGGCGGTTCCAGTCCTCGGTTTCGGAGCGCAGGCGTTTGCGGCCGGCGGCGGTCAGCTCGTAGAACTTGGCGCGGCGGTTGTTATCGGAGGTGCCCCAGGTGGCCTTAAGGAGCCCCTGGCGGACGAGGCGGAAGAGCGCGGGGTAGAGGGCTCCCTGCTCGATGAGGAGGGCCTCGCGGGAGATTTGGGAGATGCGCAGCAGGACGCCGTAGCCGTGGAGCGGTCCGAGCGAGACGGCTTTGAGGATGAGCAGGTCGAGAGTTCCTGGAAGGAGCTGAGCTTCGCCGGACATTTTCTGCGGTTCTCCTAAGCTGGTGAGGAGTATGCGCCGGCTTTCCTAAGCTGTCAAGGTGAGAAGAACCGGGGGACAGGTGCAGGGGTTAGCGTATAGGTATGCGGGTTTCGGGGCGAGTGCTGTTGCGGGCAGCGCTGGTGGCGGCGGCGGTGGCGATTCTGTGCGTGCGGCTGATTCCGCGTCATGGCGTGCGGGAACCTGATGTGGTCCCGCAGCGTCACAGCGGGGTGCAGGGCGGCGTTCCGGATCTGTCGGTGACGAGTCCGCTGAACCAGCCAGGTGGCGGGCCGGCTCCGGCGGATGCGTATGAGGTCTATTCGGCGCTGTACCAGGCGCCGGTGGGCGAGCCGCTGGTGTTCGACGAGGATTCGGGAACGGATATTCCGCAGGTGGGCGGGAGCTGTTTGCGGCCAAAGAGCGACGACGAACGGCAGATGACGGAGTCGTTTGCGGCGGCGAACCGGATGAGCCACCGCTGGGAGCGGCGGTTTGCGATTCCCCAGGAGTATCGGCTGCTGGATAACAATGCGACAGGGCAGGCGCTGCGTTGCCTGGATTCGCATGAGCAGGGCGGGGCGTGCGCGCCGTATGCCGGCGTGCAGCATGTGCGGTTTCTGGGAGTGCCAGGGTTCGACGCGGCGCACAACCACGCACTGGTGTCGGTGATCAAAAAGTGCGGCGGGTTCTGCGGCAGCGGAGGAATTTTCGAGGTGGAGCTGAAGGCCGGAACGTGGCAGCGGATGGCGCCGACGGATTTCGTCGAGGACTGCAGCTGGGCTTATTGAGAAAGGTGGCGGCGCTCGTGCAATACCCCACGCGCGCCGCTCCGGGTGACGCGGATTAGTCCGCCGCGACGCGGGGTTTGATCAACTGGTCGAGATAGTCGGGTTTGGAGTCGTCGCGGACGAGATGGGGGAAGCGCTCGCCGCCGGTATAGTCCACCTTGAAGGTCTGGTAATAGTCATCGATCACCACCATGAGCTGGATGGGTTGGGAGCTGGTCTGGGCGGCCTTGATGGCGTCCTGAAGGATCTCGGGCGTATAGACGCGGCCGTCCACGCCGACCAGTTTCATGCCGGAGGCGATGCCGGCTTTGTTGGCGGGGCTGCCGACGATGGAGTCGGAGATGTTGCCCTCTTCGTTGACCTGAAGGCCGATGGAGTAGACATCGCCGAAGTTGCCGCGGCGGCCGCCGAGGTGTGAGGGCTGACTGTTGAGCACCACTTTCCAACCGCCGTTTTCAATGCCGCCGGTGGGTGCGTTGGGTGAAAGCGAATCGAGGCGCTGGCGGAGGAACGAGGCCCAGTCATAGGGGGCGACGGCATTGAGGTCGCTGACCAGCTGATCGAAGGTGTAGGTCTTCGTCTGCGGGCCGTCGTTGGGGCCGCCATGGAAGAGGTGGCAAAAGTCGTCGATGGACTTCTGGCCGTGGGTGGTCTGGTGGATGATGGTGGCGACTTCGAGCCAGAGGAGATCGCCTTCGTCGTAGTAGTCGGTGCCGCGGCGCCAGTTCATCCAGCCACGCGCGAAGCCGCCGCCGAGACCGCCGCCGGGCTCGCCGGTGGCAGTGTCCTGCAGATCGCGCCAGGTGCGGCCGGGACGGCCGGGACCGAGCATGGCGGCGATCGAGGCGAGGTACTCGTGGTATTCCTCCGGGGTCCAGAAGCCGCTGCGCGCGGCGAGCATGGGGCCGAGGTAATCCGTGAGGCCTTCATAGACCCAGAGCAGATCGGTCTCCATGGGTTTCTCGAAGTCGGGCGTGGTGAGGTCGGCGGGGCGGCGGAATTTGCCGTTCCACGAGTGGACATACTCATGGGGCAGGAGGCCGCCGACGGTCATGCCGGCGTTGGGCGAGATGAGGGCGCGCTCGGGGAGTCGGCTGTCGTTGGACTCGTGATGCTCAAGGCCGAAGTGGGCGACGTGATCGCTGAGCGCCAGCAGGAAATGGTAATCGCGATAGTGACGTGTTCCGAAGAGCGCGCCTGCTTCGGCGACGAGGTTGACCATGTCCTTCTGCAGGGCGGGGGTGATGGCGAGGGCGGCTTCGCTGTCGGCGGCAAGGTCCAGTTCGTGGTGGATGGGCTCGCCGGGCGGGGTGATGTCGATGGCGCGGTAGTACTGGCCGGTGATGATGGGCGAGTCGACGAGGAGATTGAAGCTGATGGGCCTGAAGGCGACCTGGTTGCCGGAGTCCGATGCGACGGGCAGCGAGGTGCCGTACTTCCAGCCATCAGGGAGGGTGATTCTGGCGTCGTAAGTCAGGTCGCGGGAGGGCGATCCGGCGGGATAGAGGGCGACCTCATTCCACTCGAGGACGAGGAGCTTGTCAGTGGCGGAGTAGCCGGGAGCTTCGAGGTAGTCGTAGCTGGCATCGAGCTGGGTGGCGCCGGCGGGGACATCGACGTGGAAGGTGTAGACGTCGAGGAGGTCGCGGTTCCACGGGACGGCCTGGCCGTTGGCGCTGAAGTGAAGGCCGGTGAGCCCCGTGACGGGGCCATCAGGACCGTGCTCGCCGGGAATCCACTTGGGGTAATAGATCGTCATCGGCCCGGGGTGAGCGGGCAAGACTTCGTGGATGTGGAGGATCTTCTGCGGAGTCTGGGTGGCGTCGACGGAGAGGGAGA
This sequence comes from Acidobacteriaceae bacterium, assembly GCA_049679565.1. Classification (GTDB taxonomy): domain Bacteria; phylum Acidobacteriota; class Terriglobia; order Terriglobales; family Acidobacteriaceae; genus Palsa-343. The sequence continues at coordinate 5,843 of JBAUGH010000736.1, read as the reverse complement.
TGTCCTGAGCGTACGCACAGGCGGCAGAGACGAAGACGGAAGCAGCGAGGGCGAGAAGGCCCATGCGGAGGCGAGGAATCATCAGGGGTGCTCCTTGGAGGGAGGTTTGTGGGCCATGATACAGGGTGCATGGGGCGGCGGACCGGGTCGCGCGGGGAGCCTTCACAATCCATGGGCGGCGCGGAAGGCGCGGACGACGGCGGCGGGGTCGCGGTGCTGGCCATCGACGGCTTCGTTCATGGCGCGCATGTCGTCGGCGGTGATCCTGCCGGCGAGAGCGTCGAGGGCGATCTGAATCTGCGGCCAGCGGCGCAGGGCTTCGTCGCGAACCAGAGGCACGGCCTGGTAGGGCGGGAAGTAGTGGCGATCGTCCTGGAGCATGGTGAGGTGGTAGGCCTGGATGGGGCCGTCGGTGGAGTTGGCAGCGATCATGTCCACCTGATGGTTGAGCAGGGCGCGGTAGAGGAGGCCGAGGTCCATGACGCGGGGCGGCCCGTCGAAGTGGAGGCCATAGGCAGCGCTGAGGCCCGGGAGCCCGTCGGGGCGCTGCTCGAATTCGTAGCCGACGCCGAGGCGCATGTGGGGGGTGTCTTTCGCCGCCTGGCTGAGGGTGGCGATGTGCAGGCGCTGCGCGTCCTCGGGGCGGATGACCATGGCGAAGGTGTTCTCGAAGCCGAGCGGCGGGGCGACGGTGACGTGGTAGCGGGACTGATAGAGGCGGCGGACGGTCGAGAGGACGCGGTCGGGGTTCCGGTCGATGGGTTGCTTCAGGATGGCGGTGAGCGCGGTGCCGGTGTACTCGACGTAGCTGTCGATGCGGCCGGCGAGCAGTGCCTGCTGGCAAATGTAACTGCCGGCAAGGTAAAAGCGGCGCTCGACGGGGAGATGGGCTTTGGCCTCGATCTCCTGGGCGACAAGTTCGCCGAGGACGACCTGTTCGGTGAAGTTCTTGGCACCGATGACGGGGTGGTTGGGGCGCGGCGGGGCGCAGGCGGTGAGGGTAAGGAGGAGTGTGACGGCGACGGTGACGAATGGACGTTGCGTCATGCCGACGGCTCCGCTGCGGGGACGCGGTAGAGGCGTTCGAGGAGGCCGAGGGCGGCGTCGCAGGCGAGGGCAAGGAGGGCAGCGGGGATGGCTCCGGCAAGGATGAGGGTGTTGTCGACGGAGGCGACGCCGCGGAATATGAGCTCGCCGAGGCCACCGGCGCCGACCGCGGCGGCGATGGTGGCGATGCCCACACAGGTGACAGTGGCGGTGCGGAGCCCGGCGAGGATGAAGGAGGCGGCGAGGGGGAGCTCGATCTTCCAGAAGCGCTGGGCATTGGTGAGGCCGAGGGCGCGGGCGATCTGGATGAGCGCGGGGTCGATGCCCTGGATGCCGGCGTAGGTGTTGCGCAGGATGGGGAGCAGGGCGTAGGCGGTGAGGGCGACGATGGCCACGCGGGCAGCGCGTTCGCCAAGCCAGGGGAGGGGCAGGAGGAATCCAAACATGGCCAGCGAGGGGATGGTCTGGAGGACGTTGGCGACGCCGATGACGGGCCTGGCCCAGCGCGGGGAGCGGGTGAGCCAGACGCCGGTGGGGACGGCGATGAGGGTGGCGAAGAGCATGGCGAAGCCGGTGAGCCAGAGGTGCTCGAGGGCGAGGATGCCGATCTGGCCGCCGTAGCGATGGAGGAAGGCGGTCATGGGCGGGCCTCTGGTTTCGCGCTCTCGGCCGCGTGTTCGCCGCGGTGGAAGGCCTGGATGTAGGCCTGGACTTCGGGCTGGTTCGAGCGGAGGAAGTCGTGGGGGGCGAGGTGGGCTACGAGGCGGCCTTCGCTGAGCAGGGCGATGCGGTCGCCGAGGTAAAGGGCTTCGTCGAGGTCGTGGGTGACGAGCAGGACGGTCTTGCGGAAGCGGGCGAGGAGGGCGCGGAGCATGTCCTGCATGTCGGCGCGGGTGAGGGGGTCGAGGGCGCCGAAGGGCTCGTCCATGAGGAGGATGGAGGGGTCGGCGGCGAGGGCGCGGGCGAGGCCTACGCGCTGGCGCTGGCCTCCGGAGAGCTGGTGAGGGTAGCGGCGAGCATACGCGGCGGGATCGAGGCCGACGGCGGCCAGTAATTCGTAACTGCGACGGTTACGCTCTTGGCGGGGGCGGCCTTCGGCTTCGAGGACGAGGGCGACGTCGCGCCCGATGGGGAAGTGGGGGAAGAGGCCGGTTTCCTGGATGACGTAGCCGATGGAGCGGCGGAGGGGGATGAGGTCCTGATCGCGAACGCTCGTGCCGTGGACGAGGACGTCGCCGCTGGTGGGCTCAACCATGCGGTTGACGGTGCGGAGGAGGGTGGTTTTGCCGGATCCGCTGCGGCCGAGGAGGACGGTGGTGGAGTTTTCTTCGACGGCAAAGGAGATGTTGCCGAGCAGGGGTCGGCCGTCGGGGAGGGTGAAGGAGAGGTCGCGGAATTCGATGGCGGCGGGCACTCAGGGATCAGGGTACAGGGTGCAGGGCGGAGGGTACAGGCAGTGGAGACGCGGGCAGCGATCGATTCCGTTGGGTTCATTTTCGCTCTCCCCCCACCCCCCCCGGGGGTGGCAGGGGACGGTGACTTGTTTTCTGTCGTTTGGCTGGGTTAGCAGGTTTGATAACAGCCGTCAGTCTCAGGACAGGGCACTTGCGTTCGGCCGGAGGTGAGGCAGATACGGCTGGATCTGCCGCAGATATGGCTGCATCGGAAGCAGATGATGGAAGCGAGGGCAGATGGGGTTGGGCTCCATCTGCGGCAGGTACGGCTGGATGTGCCGGGGTTGCGGCCGGATGTGCCATGGCTCCGGCCGGATCTACGGCAGGTGTGGCCGGATCCCAGGGTACAGCGTGCAGCGTTCAGGTCCATATCTCCCTCCTTTCCAGGCAAGAGAAAAGGCCGCCGGAATGGCAGCCTTTTTCTTTTTTACCCTCTATATATAGGATACCAAGTTTGGAGCTAAAGACTGCCAACTTTGTTGGCAGTTAGCGGCTTATAAGTGACTTGTTATGTTGGGTTGTTACTTTGGCGTTTGGGCCTGCCTCTTGACAGATCGAGCGATGCTGGCGAAGTCAGGGGTTGGGAGAGTTCTTCCGGGATCCCTGGTATAGTACCGTCCATGTTCAAAATGGCGGGAGTGGTGGTGACGGGGCTGGTCTGGCTGGCTGCGGCGGCGGCGGGGCAGACGGATTCTTCGCGGGCGGCCGCAGCGGCGCAGGCGTGGACGGGGGCTCATCGGGCGGAGCTGGTCGAGCAGTTCTCGCAGTTTCTGTCGATTCCGAATGTGGCGGCCGATCCGGATGGGCTGCGGCGGAATGCGGCGTTTCTGATCCAGCAACTGGAGCAGCGCGGGATGTCGGCACAACTGCTGACGCTCGCCGGGTCGCCTTCGGTGGTTTATGGGGAAATCCAAACGCCGGGCGCGGAACACACCATCGTTTTCTACGCGCATTACGATGGGCAGCCGGTGACGGCGTCGGAGTGGCAGACGCCTCCCTTTACGCCAACGCTGAAGACGGTGGATGGCGAGCAGCGGATTTATGCGCGGTCGGCGGGGGATGACAAGGCGGCGATCTTTGCGCAACTGACGGCTCTGGACGCGCTGCGGGCGGCGAAGATCCCGCTGCGGGCGAACATCCGGTTTGTGTGGGAGGGCGAAGAAGAGGCGGGGTCGCCGCACCTGGAGACGATTCTGGAGGCGCATCGGGATCTGGTCCACGGCGATGTGTTGCTGGTGTGCGACGGGCCGGTGGATCAGAGCGGGGCGCAGACGGTGGTGTTCGGAGCGCGGGGCGACACGCACCTGGAGGTGACGGTGTACGGGCCGCATCACGGGCTGCACAGCGGGCACTACGGGAACTGGGCGCCGAATCCGGCGCTGGAGCTGGCGCAGCTGCTGGCGGGGATGAAGGACGCGACCGGGCGGGTGCTGATTCCTCATTTTTGTGACGGGGTGGCGCCGCTGTCGGCAATGGAGAAGGCGGCGCTGGCGGCGGCTCCCAAGAACGACGCGATGCTGATGCAGGCTTTCTGGCTGGGGCATGTGGAGACGGCGGACGGGCCGCTGCTGGAGGCGATCAATCAGCCGTCGCTGAACATCAACGGGATGTCGTCGGGACAGACGGGGGAGCATGCGGCCAACGTGATTCCACCGACGGCGACGGCGGATCTGGATTTGCGGCTGGTGGTGGGGATCGACTGGAAGGCGCAGGCGCAGCGGGTGGTGGATTTCATCCAGTCGCAGGGATATTTCGTGACGGACGAGGAGCCGACGCGGGAGATGTTGCTGGCGCATGCGAAAGTAGCGCGGGTGGTGCGGGACGCGGCGAGTTACAACGCGGTGCGGACGCCGATGGATTTGCCGATGGCGCAGGAGGTGATTGCGGCGGTGAAGGGCGCGCGGGGGAACGTGGTGCTGCTGCCGACGATGGGCGGAAGCGTGCCGCTGGGGGCGATGGAGCGGGCGGCGGACACGCGGACGATCACGGTTCCCATTGCGAATTACGACGACAACCAGCACGCGGCGAATGAGAATCTGCGGCTGAAGAATTTGTGGGAGGGGACGGAGACGATGGCGGGGCTTTTGGAGATGCGGTGAGATTCCACCCACTCAAGCCAAAAGAGGGCTTGAATGGGGCACCCGGGAAGGGTTTGTGGCGGCGCTCCGCTCAGGATGACATTGGTCATTTGCTAGCCGCGGAGGTTGATGTAGCCGCCGTCTAATGGGTAGTTAGCGCCGGTGACGAAACTGGCTTCGTCGCAGCAGAGCCAGACGGCGAGCGAGGCGACTTCTTCGGGCTGGGCCATGCGGCCTACGGGCTGGGAGGCTCCGAGCTTCTCCATCATTTCGGATTCGCGGCCGGGATAGCTTTTGGCGACGAATCCATCGACGAAGGGCGTGTGGACGCGGGCCGGAGAGATGGCGTTGCAGCGGATGTTATCGCGGAGATAGTCGCGGGCGATGGAGTAGGTCATGGCGAGGACCGCGCCTTTGGTGGTGGAGTAGGCGAAGCGGTCAGGCAATCCAGCCATGCCGGCGATGGAGGCCATGTTGAGGATGACGCCGCCTCCGTTCTGCTTCATGGGCTCGATGACGGCGCGGGTGCAGAGGTAGAGGCCGCGGACATTGACGCGCATGAGCCGGTCGAAGTCGGCTTCGGAAGTGGAGGCGAGGGTGCCGACGTGGGCGACTCCGGCATTGTTGACGAGGATGTGGACGGGGCCGCGGGCGAGGATGGCCTGGAAGGCGCGATGGACGGAGGCGGAGTCGGAGACGTCGCAGGGAAAGGCTTCGGCGGCGGGACCGATTTTGGCGACGGCAGCCTGAGCGGCGGGCTCATTGAGGTCGACGACCGCGATGCGGGCACCGTTGCGGGCGAAGGCGGTGGCGATAGCGAGGCCGATGCCGCTGGCGGCACCGGTGACGATGGCGGTTTTACCGGAGAGAGGAGCGCTGTGCTGGGGTTTCTGCATCGGAAGTGGGGCGTCTGGTAAAGTAACCTGGCGTCGAAGCCCAGTTTCTCACGGCGGCGGTTTCAGGTTTTGAGATTTCCATCTCATGCATAAAACTGGTGGCCGCAGGGGCGGGCGCGCTTCGCGGATACTGTCCCACTGAAGCCAACGGCGGGCTTGAATGGGGCACCCGGGGATTTTGGTTGCGAGGAGGGTTGGAAGGGTTGAGCGAGTTGCGGATCACGGATGTGCGGGTGATCGATCTGCGGTTTCCGACGTCGCGGGAGACGATCGGGTCGGACGCGGTGAACAAGGATCCGGATTACTCGGCGGCGTACTGCATTTTGGAAACGAACGGCGGATTGCGCGGCTTTGGGCTGACGTTCACG